>RFQQ01000071.1 GCA_009924875.1 Actinomycetota bacterium
CCGCGACCGATGAGCGCGTGGACCGTCTCATGGAGCAACTCTGATCTCGCGCACCGGTACGGTTTGACCCGGTGAGCACCGAGTCGGACCTGGAGCCAGAAACCGAGGTGGATACCGGTCCGGGGAGTCTCGGCCGGGGAGCGCGGGCCTTCGGCGAGTGGGCGCTCGTCGTGGCTGTGGCCCTTTTCGTCGCCATCGTCGTGCGGACCTTCTTCCTCGCCCACTTCGTGGTCGAGGGATCGTCGATGTATTCGACGCTCACCACCGGCGACCGTGTGTTCGTGAACAAGATGTCGTATCGACTCCACGATCCGAACCGGGGCGACGTGGTCGTGCTCCACGAGATCACCGGCACCGCCGAGCGCGACCTGATCAAGCGAGTCATCGCGCTGCCAGGCGAATCGGTTGAGAGTCGTGCCTGCGAGGTGAGGATCGATGGGCGTCTGCTCGTGGAGCCCTATCTCGACCCAACCGTGGTCTCGCCGGGGAACTGCGGGGGCGACTTCGGGCCGGTGGTCGTGCCCGCGGGTTCGGTCTTCGTTCTTGGCGACAACCGCGCCGGGAGTCAGGACTCCCGTGCGCTCGGCCCGATCCTCGAGGAGGACATCGTTGGGCGGGCGTTCGTAGTGTTCTGGCCTCGCGCTGATTGGCAGTGGCTCTGACCGCCCGTCATGGCGGTCCACCCACCTCGCGTTCGGCCACCTCGACCATCAGGTCGACATGGTCGCTGTAGACGGCGTCGAGACCCATTCGGAGCCCCGTCTCCAGCACGTGCGCGTGCTGAAGGTCCCATCCGAACGCGAGCAGTTCGAATCGATGCGCGAGGGTGACCAACCCGCCGTTCCAGTCGTCGTGTCGGAGATTCACGGCGGCAACGCCCAAGTTGGCGAGCGTTGCCATCCAACGTTCGGGACCCCCCGGCATGCGATCGACGCGGGTGGAGTGCACCGTGCGGAGAGCGACGCCGCTGCGCTGAATCGCCTCGACCGTGTCAGCCGCCGGGTGACAGAGCCACAGGCGCTCGGGGTTGCGGCCCTCGATCGCGCGGAGAACCGGATCCAACGCCGCCTGGTCTTTCAGGTCGAGCGATATCGGAAATAACGGATCAACGAGATCGAGAAGCTCCACGAGAGTCGGGATGTGCGCGGGGAGGTCCTGTCGTTCAAGTTCGGCAATCCTGGGTCGACGAAGGCCCCGGCGAACGACGCCATCATGGTCCAACACTGCGGCGCCGTCCCGGGTGACCCAAACATCGCTCTCGATGCCCGTCGCGCCAAGTCGTAGGGCGAGGGAGAACGCCTCGAGGGTGTTCTCGGCGGCGTGGGCGCGTGCGCCGCGGTGGGCGAAAAGAATCGGTGGATCGAGCAGGGAGGGAAGTCGCTGCTGCACGGCCCCCGATCCTGCCAGCCCCATAGACTCGGCGGCGTGTTCAACCTGCAGGGCGGCGAGCTGATCATCATCGCTCTGCTCGCCCTCGTCGTGCTCGGTCCGGAAAAACTGCCGGAGGCGATGCGGCACGTTGGCCGCCTCTATCGCCAACTCCGCTCGGTCAGGGACACGTTCCAGCGTGAGTTCAAGCAAGCGCTCGATGAGCCGATGCGGGACCTCCGCAAGGCGACCAGCGGGAGCGCCGACACCCTCCGGCAGGCGGCTCGCTCGATGGTCGAACCGGCCGCCCGATCCGATGAGTCGACGCCCACTTCCGAACCGGCACCGACAGCTGAGCCCGCGGCACCTGAGTCACCGAAAGGCACCAACACCGAGGAGGCACCCGAGTCCCTCGATCAGGGCGCGGATTCGGAGCGTCCGTGAGACTTCGACGTCGCCGGGAGCGGGTTGATTCCGCCGCGACCATGACGCTCACCGAGCACCTCGGCGAGCTTCGCATGCGAATCATCCGTAGTGCGTTGGCGATCCTCCTCGGCGCGTTGCTGGTGGTGTCGTTCTACGACCGGGTGCTCGCCACGCTCACTCGCCCCTATCTCGATCTGTGCCGTGAATCGGCTCCGGGCTTCTGCGGCCTCTCCTACGACCCGGTGCGCGACACGATCAACCTGTTCACCTTGGATCCCATTGAGGGCTTCTCGACCCGTCTGCGTATCGCGACATACGGCGGAATCGTCCTCGCGCTTCCGGTCCTGCTCTGGCAACTCTGGAAGTTCATCGTTCCCGCTCTTCATAAGCAGGAGCGCCGCTACGCCGTTGGGTTCGTCGTCAGCACGGTCACGCTCTTCGTCGCGGGTGGGCTCATTGCCTTCCGCACCCTCGGTCGTGCGCTCGAGTTCCTCATCGCCTGGGCGGGGGAGGGCGTCGACCAAGCCTTCCAGGTGAGCAGTTACATCCGCCTCGTGACGTTGATGGTCGTCGCCTTCGGCGTTGGATTCACCATTCCCGTGCTGCTCGTCTTTCTCCAACTCCTCGGGGTCATCGCCCCTCGATCGCTCCTGCGAGCCTGGCGCTACGCCGTGGTTGGAACGGTGGCGTTGGCCGCGGTGATTACCCCGTCGGGTGATCCCATCTCGCTCTTCAGCCTCTCGGTGCCGATGGTGGTCCTCTACTTCGTCGCGATCGGCGTCGGTCACCTGCTCACCCGCGGTCGCGACCGTTGAGGTCCGACCGCGCGGCGCTAACGGCGCGTTTCGCCTTCGAACCCGATCGCTTCCAACTCGCGGCGTTCGATGCCCTCGATGACGGGTATCACGTCGTTGTCTCCGCCCCGACGGGGAGCGGGAAAACCGCCGTCGCCGAGTACGGCATCGCCGCCGCGCTCGCCGACGGTCGACGCGCCTTCTACACCGCCCCGCTGAAGGCGCTGTCCAATCAGAAGTTCCGCGACCTCATGGCCGATCACGGGGTGGAGCGCGTGGGTCTCCTCACCGGCGACAACTCGGTGCGGCCCGACGCGCCAGTGGTCGTGATGACCACCGAGGTGCTGAGGAACATGATCTACGCCGGCTCCGAGGCGCTCGACGACCTGGCACTGGTCGTTCTCGACGAGGTGCACTTCCTGCAGGACGCCTACCGCGGTCCGGTCTGGGAGGAAGTGATCATCCACTTGCCCCCGGAGGTGCAGCTGGTGTGCCTCTCCGCCACGGTCTCGAATGCTGATGAGCTGGCCGAGTGGATGTCGACGGTCAGGGGATTGACGCGCACGGTCACCGAGGGCCGACGGCCGGTTGAACTGCTCGATCACTACCTGGTGGCCGACCGGAGTAACGACCGGCTACAGCTCATGCCAACGTTCGTCGATGGTTCGGTGAACCGTGACGCGGTACGCCTCGACGAATCGCGTCAACGTGGGCCAATGCGCAATCGACGTGGTCGACCGACGGGTGCGTCCGGGAGGCGACTCGCCACTCCCGACCGGATCGAGACCGTTACCCACCTCGGCGCGCTCGACATGTTGCCGTGCATTGTGTTCATCTTCTCGCGGGCGCAATGTGAGGCAGCGGCCCAGTCCTGTCTCGATGCTGGTCTGGTGCTCACCGATCCGGACGAGGCCGCCGAGATCGATCGCATCTTGGAGGAGCGGATCGGATCGCTCGATGACGCCGATCTTGAGGCGCTCGGAATCCAGAATCTGCGGGCGCAGATGACCGCCGGATTTGCCCCGCATCACGCCGGGATGGTGCCGCCGTTCAAGGAGGCCGTGGAGATCTGCTTCACCCGTGGCTTGATTCGAGCGGTCTTCGCGACTGAGACGCTCGCGGTTGGAGTGAACATGCCGGCCCGAACCGTCGTTATCGAGAAGACCACCAAGTTCAACGGTGATCACCACGTTTCGCTGAGCCCGGCAGAGTTCACGCAGCTC
>RFQQ01000072.1 GCA_009924875.1 Actinomycetota bacterium
GGCGCCGAGGGAGAGGGCTGGCGGGTGGCCCTCACCACGCTCATGAACGAGCGCACCGCGATCGGCTCGGGAGGCGCCGGCTCGTCGAAGCCGGTTCGCGGTGGGCCCGCGAACGACGCCGTGCGGATCTGGGCCGACCTCGAGGTAAGCGAGCGCTCCGAGACCCGCAAAGCCCGTCTGATGGAGCTCTGGGTTCGCGGCGAGGTGGCTCGCCTCACCAACCTGCGCGCCGCCGAGTCGCTCCGGTCTGGCAACCCCGGCCCGGAGGGATCGGTTGCCAAACTCGAGTTCGCGAACCTCAATAAAGAGCTCTACGACTTCTGCATCGATCTACTCGGAGCGGCCGGCATGGTCGACTACGACTACACCTTCCGGCGCCCCACCGAGCTCGACGCAACGGGGGCCTCGAAGAGCCCGCAGTACGCCTTCCTTCGCGTGCGGGCCAACTCGATCGAGGGTGGCACCTCGGAGATATTGAAGAACATCATCGGCGAGCAGGTCCTCGGCCTTCCGGGAGAACCACGTGTCGACAAGGATTTGCCCTGGATCAAGGTTCCCCGCAACTGAGCCACACGCCGAGCCCGTTCGGGGGCTCTGGTAGGTTCTAGGAATCGCGACACCGCAGGGGTGTTGCGCGACACTGCCGCCAAGGTGGGTCGCACGTATGTCACGAGGAGTCGACATGACGACGACGGAAGCCGAGACGGGTCTTGTCGCCCGCGCGAAGACGATCACCGAGCGCGAGATCGCCCGCTACGCGGAGCGGACTCCCGGCTCCCAGGCGGCAACGGACCGCACCCGGCTGGTCATGCCAGCTGGAGTGCCGTCGAGTTTTCAGGCCTACGACCCGCATCCGATCGTGGTGCGCCACGCTGCCGGTGCCCACATGACCGACGTCGACGGCAATGTGTACGTCGACTACGACATGGGCTTCGGCGCGCTCTTCGCCGGACACATGCATCCGGCCGTGCGTCGGGCCGTCGCCGAGCAGCTCGACTCGGGAACGCTCTATGTGACCCCGTGCGAGTTAAACGGCGAGGTCGGGGAGCTCCTCCGCGATCGCTACGGCTTCCCAATGTGGCGGCCGACGAACTCGGGTACCGAGGCCACGATGGACGCGATTCGTCTGGCCCGCGGGGTGACGGGACGCGAGCGGATCGTGAAGGTCGAGGGTGGCTATCACGGCCACCACGACGAGGTGATGATCTCCAACAAGCCGCCCTTGCATCTCGCCGGCCCGGCTGACCGGCCGAACTCGGTTCCGCAATCGGCGGGGATCACCCAGGGAACGATCAACGACGTCATCGTGATTCCCTACAACGATCCCGAGGCGCTCGACCGCGCGCTCGCCGGTGGCGACGTCGCCTGCTTCATCGTCGAGCCGGTGATGGAGAACATCGGAATCTGCCTCCCTGACCCGGGGTATCTCCAGGCCGTCCGCGAGATCACCGAGCGGCACGGCACCCTGCTGATCTTCGACGAGGTGAAGACGGGAATCACCGCCGGCTACGGAGGCGCGACCAACCAGCTCGGTGTGCGCCCCGACCTCATCACGCTCGCCAAGTCGATCGGCGGCGGGTTCCCCGTCGGCGCCTTCGGCGGCCGAGCTGATCTCATGGAGCACATCACCGACGGCACAGTCCTCCACCTCGGTACCTACAACGGCAACCCGCTGGTGATGGCCGCTGTGAAGGCCACCTTGACCGAAGCGTGCACCAAAGAGATCGTCGCCGAGACGGTCGACCGCAACCATCGTCTCGTCGAGGCCTGCCAGTCGATCATCGACGACTCGGATATCCCGGCGCACACCGTCGAGTTCGGCGCGAAAGGCTGCATCACCTGGTCGCGCGAGCGGGTTCGCAACTACCGCGACTACAAGGCAACCGACTTCGACCTCGCGTTCGCCCAGTGGATCCACGGCATCAATCGCGGCGTGCTCCTCCCGCCAGGGCTTGACGAGCAATGGCTCATCTCGGTGATGCACACCGATCAGGACGCGATGCGTTACGCCGACGTCTTCGGCGAGTTCGTCGAGGAACTCACCTCGTGAGATAGGCCGTCGCGGTCAGCTCCAGCGGTGCTGATCGCGGTTTTGCATCGCTGGGATCGGCGATGACCACTGCCGGCGGCGACCGCCGCTCAGACTGGCCACGAGGAGCGCGAGTCCTCCGACGACGAGAACGATGGCCGCGCCGATCGTGGTCGGCGCGACACGAAGCGCGAGACGTGGGGCGAGGCCGGTCCACGTGTTGTTGTCGATGGCCGGTACGACGTGGACCGGCACCGCGTAGCCGAGCACGACCATCCACACTCCGACCGACATCAGTAGTTCGGCCAACGCGCGAACGATCTCCGTTCGATACGGGCGGGTGAGCAATCCCGCGAGCAGGGTGAGCACGCCGATGCCGCCTGCGATGCGGAAGATCCAGCCGGCGGTCGTGTGGAAGGTCTTCAGAGTGCCGATGACCGGAACGGGCACGGTGGCCGGCTCGGCTTCGTAGGCCCGCTCGTCGCGCACGATGCGCACGAGTTCGCTCGGCACGATCACGATGGAGTCGTCGTTGCTTCCGATGACGCGGAGGTGGGCGCGCTGGACGAACTCGGCGAGTTCCACGGCGCCGCCGGGTGTTGGCAGCACGGACTCCTCGAGGAAGGCACCGAGGGCGTCGGGGGTCGTCTCGAGGACGGCCGCGGTGCGAGCCGAGATGAAGGCATTGATCTCGAGACGGATCTCGGCGTCGTCGAGGACCGCCTCGGCGAGATCGGGGGAGGGGCTCGGGGAGAACACCGTCCGGTCGAGCCACCAGGCACCGATGCTCATCCCGATCGCGATGGCCGCGACGAGGAGCAGCACGGCGGAGAACGAGCGTTGCACGTCACAAGTGTGCCTGAAGCGCGAGCCGACCATGCGTTAGGTTCGGCGCCGTGTTGACCCCCGACGACTCGACTCCCGATCGCGCCGATTCCACCGACGGTTCGGTCGCCGCGCCCATCACCGAGTTCCCAGGCTTCCTTCGACTGATGGCCCGTGGGCTGACCCGTCGCTGCCCGTGGTGTGGCGATCGCCGCGCGTACTTCACGGGATGGTTCGCGCGCACGGACCGATGCCGGAGGTGCCGACATCCGTACCGTCGAGGTGATGAGGCCTTCGAGCTCGGAGCGACGACGGCCAACATCATCCTGACCTTCCTGTCGATTCTGATTGCCATCCTCGTCGCCGTCGCCCTGACGCTCCCTGACATCCCGACCGTTCCGGTCGTGGTGATCGTCGGCGTGATCGCTCTCGCTGGACCAGCCATCTGGTATCCGATCTCGTTCACTCTGTGGCAGGCGGTTGACCTGTTCATGCGCCGACCCGACGCCGACGAGATGGCCGGGCGGCGAGACGGAACCCTCTGAACCGAGCGCTGGGCCCCCGATCGGGGCGATCGAACAAGAAGGGTGCTTGCGAACGCATGTTCGATGAGTTACATTGTTGTCGTTCCCATCCGACAACTCACCGGTGACTGGGCCCAGCCGCTGTCACACCCCCTTCATAGGTTCGCCGACACCGATCGACCGGTCGGCACCACACACGGGCCGAGGCCCACCACACCACACAGGAGGCAGCCGAAATGAGCAACGACCGCGACAAGGCACTCGACATGGCACTCGCCCAG
>RFQQ01000073.1 GCA_009924875.1 Actinomycetota bacterium
GGCACGTAAGCACCCCCGGCGGTGCATCCCCCGAGCACGACCGACAGCTGCGGAAGACCCATCGCCGACAGACGAGCCTGTCGGTAGAAGGAGCCGCCGAAGTGATCCTTGTCGGGGAAGATCTCGTCTTGCAGGGGTAGGAACGCGCCGCCCGAGTCGACGAGATAGATGACGCCAAGGCCGTTCTCCTCGGCGATCTCTTGAGCGCGAACATGCTTCTTGATCGCGATCGGCACGAGGGAGCCGCCTTTGACGGTGGCGTCGTTCGCGATGAACACATAGGGCACGCCGTGGACGACGCCGATACCGGTGACGATGCCGCCACCGGGGACCTCGTCGCCGTACTGGCCCCATCCGGACAGGGTCGAGAACTCGAGGAACGGGGTGTTGTCGTCGGTGACCATGTCGATGCGGTCGCGCACCATGACCTTGCCGCGGGCCAGGTGACGCTCGATAGAGCGTTCACGGCCGGGCCCGCCGTCGATCGCCCATTGCATGCGCTCCCGCAAAGTGTCGACAAGCGCGCGATAGGCCTCACGGTTCGCTCCGAAGGCAGCTGAGCCCGTGTCGAGCCGGGACTCGACGATCCTCATGCGCCGACCCCGTTCCAGAACTGGGCGGTGATCGCCGCCGCGAACCGGTCGAGATTCCCGCGGTCGGTGTCGAACCATTCGACCGAGGCGTTCATCGCGCCGAACAGGACGAGTCGGATGACGTTCACGTCGACCGTCGGATCGATCGCCCCGTCGGCTTGCAGCAGTCGAAGCATCTCGGTCCATCGCGCCTCGTAGGCGTCGCGGAGTGGAACGACCACCTCGCGGACCGTCTCAGGAGCGGTGCGGAAGGTCATGACGTGCGCCGCCGTATACGGGCCGTTCTCGAAGAGGGCCGACAGGTGCGCGCGCACGTGGGCCTCGACGCGGGCGACGGGCCGGACATCGGCGCTCGCCGTCTCGGCCTCGTCGAAGGCGGTCTGCATGACATCGATGCCGCGGCGGAGGATCTCGGTGAGGAGATCGTCCTTAGAAGCGAAGTGGTAGTAGAGCGAACCGGCCTTCATGCCGACGGTCTCAGCGAGTTGACGCAGCGATGCGCCCTCGTAGCCGTGGCGAAGGAAGAGCGCCGCGGCCTCATCGAGAATGCGGTCGCGACCGGATTCGACCAGCACGGTGTTCGACGCGCTCTGAGCCATCGCGACACCCTACCTAACGTTCGTTAGGTAGGCAACAGCCGACTCTTCCCGTTGTCAACAGGGCGTGAAACGTCACATGGTGAAACGCAGATTGCGGGCGGCCTGAGCCCCCCACTCGTCGTCGCCCGACCACGAGATCGTGCCGGCCGCGATCTCCGCCTCCGGATCGATCCGACCACAGGCCAACAGCACAAACGTGGTCGAGTCGGCCGAGACCGACACGTCCGGCGAGTCGAGCCCATCAACCAATCCGGCCCGACCATCGACCGCGACATGCATCGATCGCTCCAGCGGCCCCGACACCGTGAACGAGATCGACTTGCCGTCTGGCAGACCGACCTTCTTGCCAACGATGTACGGCAACGAACGATGCACCTCGTCGAGAGCGATCTCGGCCGCGGGACCCGACTCGTGACCCGGCCGACCGAGAGGACGTCGAACATCTTGCTCGTGCACCCAGTAATCGAAGACGCGGATCGCCATGAACCGTGCGTAGGTGCCGGGTCCGACCGGGGTCGCCGAGGGACGACCCAACTCCTCGATCGACATCGCAGCTAACTCAGCCCGCCGCGGCATCAACACCTCTCGATAGCGATCGAGAAACTCCGCGTCGGAGAGCCCAGCGACCGACGCCATCCACTCCCCCGCCTGCTCGAAGGGCAGCGAATCGACCATCGAACCCGGCTCCGCTCCGAGCAACATCGCCTCAATCGCGCCGAGATGCTCAGCCACGCCGCGAACCGTCCACGCCGGGCACAGCGACTGCGTCGACCACCCGTCGGCATCGAGCCCACCGAGCAGGTCGTCGAAGGACGCCATGCACATCTCCAGCGCATCTACCGATGCCCTCGTCACCTCATCGCTCATGAATCCTCCGATCGGTCGCGGTCGGCCGGGCCGACCCGTTGGAATCCGTCCTCGGTGAAGGCGATCTCCTCACCGCGGTTGATACTCACCCAGTCACGGGCGTTGAGATATGGCTCGAATACCCTCGTGATCCGCTGCTCCATCTCGCGCGTCTTCGGCTGTTGCAGTTCGAACAAGTCGGGGAACTCGACCCAGGCGGTGACCGCATCCCACAGGCGCAACGCCGCCGCGCCGTCAGGAGGATCCACCAGCACCGGACCGAACAGGCAGTGCTCGCCGAAGAACAACGTCGGCACGCCATACCCGGCCGCGTCCACCACCCGCTGATGGTCGGCGAGCACCTCGTCGTTGGTGGTCGTGTCGGCGATCGACTCGTCGACAAGACCCGGGTCAAGGCCGAGTTCGACGAGCAACTCCCGTGCGACCTCCGGACGATGCGGACGCAACCCCTCCTCGTGAAGCGCCCGACCGATCCGCTCATACCAGCGGTCGAGATCGCCCATCGAGGTCCGCCGGAGTAGGGCGCCGATGCGCATCAACGACCATCCGAAGGTCCAGTCGCGCTCCCACGGGTGCTTCTTACCCTCGACCCGGTTGATCTCCTCGAGGCTGAAGAAGCGCCAGGAGATGTCGAGGCCGTTCTGCTCGCGCACCGAGCGAATCCATTTCGAGGTCTGGTACGCGTACGGGCAGAGCGGATCGAAGTGGAAGTCGACCGAGGACACATCAGGCCGCATCACACGACCGTAGGTCAGTGATGCGAGCCCACCTCAGTCGGAGCCCTCACACTGGCCATCGGTAGATTCCGGACATGTTCTCCGTCGCGCTCAGCGTCGCTTCCTGCCTTCGGGCCGGCACCGAGGTGCACGTCGCCTGGGTGGTCTCCGCCGACAACCTTCCCGGCCTCGCCGTCGGCGACTCGGTCGCGATCACCCCCGGCGGGGGACGCATGGGGACTCTCGGCGGAGGCATCCTCGACAGCCACCTCGCGGAACTCGCAGTCTCCGGCGTCGGTCGAGTGGTCGACGTCACGCTGAGCGAGGTCGACGCGCTGATCGCCGGAATCACTGGGCCTGCCTCAGCTCGCATCGCCGTGGTGCCCGCCTCCTCACTTCCCGAGCGCACCTGGGGGCTGCTGCTGAATCGTGAGGCCCTCGCGATCAGCGCCACCGTCGCCTCAGGCCGGCTCTCCGACATCGAGGTGCACACCCTCAGTGACGCTCCCCCCGACGAGATCGCCGAACGACTCGCGGGCCCCACCGGCAGCATCGAGTCCACCGACCGGCTCGTCAGCGCCTTCGTTCCCGTCACCCGTCTCGCGATCTCCGGTGGTGGCCCGAACGCACGAGCGCTCGAGGACGCCGCCCAGCTCCTTGGCTGGCAGGTCGACCGCTCCACCGAACCCGACACAGCGATCGGTCTGATGGCGACGCTCTCGCCGCTCGACGCCGCGGTCATCATGGGACATGACGTCGAGGCATCGAGCCGCGTGCTCGCCGCCGCCCTCGAGAGTTCGGCGGGCTATATCGGCGCCCTCGGATCGCTCAGGATGCAACAGAACCGCGCCGACTGGCTCGCCTACCGAGGCATCACCGA
>RFQQ01000074.1 GCA_009924875.1 Actinomycetota bacterium
ATGGCGAGCCGCATCGGGAACTCGTCGAGGAGCGGCACGACCGGTTCGAGCAGGTCGATGCCCTTCTGATCGGTGAGTCGGGTCACGGCAACCGCGAGCAGTTGGCCATCGTCGGGAAACCCGAGACGCTCAGTCAGGGCCGCGCGGGACTGGTCTCGCGGCTCTGGGTCATCGACCGAGAACGGGGCCGGGAGAGCCGGGTCCGATGCCGGATCCCACAGCGAGGTGTCGATCCCATTGAGGATCCCCGACACGGCGCCTCCTCGATCGCGGAGCGGGCCATCGAGACCGAACCCTCCCTCGACGCTCAAGATCTCCGATGCGTGGTGAGGCGACACCGCGACGACGCGGTCGGCGAGGGCGATCGCTCCCGTCAGCGGGTTCGTCCCTCCCCACCATTCATAGTGATGTCCGCGAGGGCCGATCACTTCGAGCCACTCCGAACCCGTCGCCCCCTGATGAGCGAGGTTGTGGAGCGAGAGCACTGAGGGAACTTCGGGGGCGATCGCGGCCAGCGCGGTCGCTGTATGCCAGTCGTTCAGGTGGGCGATATCGGGACGAGTCAACTCGACGAACGCCGCGACGGCGCGCGCGAATCGGAGGAATCTCTCGGTGTTATCCAGCCAACCCCGGCCGTCAGGTTGTAGATACGGGTGACTTCGAGCGATACCGGGCACCTCAACGAGGTGAACCCGGCCGGCGATGGGATGCTCTCCGACTCGGATCGAACCCGGCCCCGCCCAGTCAGGGAGTTCGAGGTCGAGGCGCTCCTCATTCGCGAGCACGACTCCCCCGTAATCCGGGAGAAGGACATCGACCTCGACCCCGGCGCGACGGAGTGCGCCGACGAGGCCGCTCGCGGCGGCGGCGAGACCGCCGACGGTGGCGAGCGGCGCCAGTTCGGCGGTGGCGAAGGTGATGCGCACATGATCATTGTGGTGGATGACTGACCCGCCCGCACCGGAACAGGCGTCCGATCTGCCGCGATCCGGCCCACAATGGGGCGACATGACCGACATCGACTCCGGAGACGACATCCGCCTCCTCGGCCGGATCCTCGGCGAGGTGATCGCCGAGCAAGCCGGCGACGACGTCTTCGATCTCATCGAGCGGGTGCGCCGTACGGCGGTCGAACTCCGCCGGGACGGTCAGTCCCCGATCGCCGAGCTCAGCGGGGATCTCGACGGCGCGGAGATCGAGAACGTCCTGCACGTGGTACGCGCCTTCGGGTGGCTCGCCCTGCTCGCGAACACCGCGGAGGACCTGCACCTCGAGCATCGTCGTCGTCGCCATCTCGATGCGGGCGAGACCGAACGACCAGGTGGTGTCGCCGCGACCGTGACCGCTCTGCTCGACAGCGGAGTCACGCCGCATGAGCTGTCCAACGCTCTTGGACGCCTGCGTGTCTCTCCGGTGCTCACGGCCCATCCGACCGAGGTACGACGCCAGACCATCCTCGATGTCGTCGAGCGGGTCTCCGACCTCCTCGAGTATCGGCGATTGGTCGCCTCGTCCGTCTCGACAACGGCCGAGGTCGACGCCGAGCTACGCGACGAGGTGCTGACTCTCTGGCAGACCGCGATCCTCCGGCTCTCGAAGCTGAGGGTCAACGACGAGGTCAACGAGGCGCTCCGCTACTACGCCTCCAGCCTGTTCTCCGTTGTGCCGCAACTCCAGGCCGAGGTCGAGCAACTTGCTGGTGATCGACTGAACGCCTCGATCGACGTCACCGGGCTGATCCAGATGGGCTCATGGATCGGGGGCGATCGTGATGGCAACCCCTTCGTCACCGCGGAGGTTCTCGAGCACGCGGTCACCGCGAACGCGGCCGCTGCAGCGCGACATCACCTGCTCGGACTGATCGAACTGTCTCGCAGCCTGTCGATGTCGGCGCGATTGGTGACCCCGACGGCCGAGCTCATCGCCCTCGCCGACGCCTCCGGAGACGACTCAGTGTTCCGAGCCGACGAGCCGTATCGCCGCGCCCTTCGCGGGATCCACTCTCGCCTGTGGGCGACCTTCTCGTCGGTGCTCCAGGTGGTTCCGGGGCCCGAGCCGAGGGCGCCGCTCTCCCCCTATGGATCGATTGTCGAGTGCGTCGATGACCTGCGAACCGTCGAGCGCTCCCTGGAATCCCATGGCGCCGCCGATCTCGCCCGACATCGAGTGGCGCCGCTCCGCCGAGCGATCGCCACCTTCGGCACGCATCTCTGCCGCCTCGATCTGCGCCAAAACTCAGCGGTACACGAGTCGATGCTCGCGGACCTCACGCGCTCGTCCGGTCTCGACTATCGATCCGCGACCGAGACCGACCGGGTGGAAGCACTCGTGGAGATCCTCGAGGGTCGCGCCTCGCTCGAGGCGGCGTCCGATCCGATGATCCTCGCTGAGCTGGCGGTGCTCGACACCGCTGCCCTCGCGCAACGACGCCACGGGAGCGATGTGCTCGGTCAACTCATCATCTCGAAGGCCGAATCGGTGAGCGACGTCCTCGAGGTGGCGGTCCTCGCCGACCACGCGGGCCTTGACCCACTCGACATCGCGCCTCTCTTCGAGACGATCGCCGACCTGCGATCCGGACCGGACGTCGTCGACCGTCTGCTTTCCCTCCCGGCCTACCGAAGCCGCGTAGCCGCCCTCGGCGACGTGCAAGAGGTGATGATCGGCTACTCCGACTCGAACAAGGACGGCGGCTACCTCATGTCGCAGTGGTCGCTGCACCGTGCCCAGCGGAGCCTCGTCGAGGTCACCACCCGCCATGGGGTACACCTCAGGCTCTTCCACGGTCGAGGCGGCACCGTCGGCCGCGGCGGCGGTCCAGCCCACGAGGCGATCCTCGCTCAGCCGGTCGGCACGGTGAACGGCGACATCCGGGTCACCGAGCAGGGGGAGATGGTCGCCGCGAAGTACTCGCGACCCGTCACCGCCGCGCGCAACCTCGAGACCCTCGTCTCGGCGACGCTGACGGCGACCCTCCGATCAGGCGACGACGACGATCCGGTCGTCGAGAGCGACCTCATGGATGTCCTCGCCGACGCCTCCCATCGCGCCTACCGCGCGCTCGTGCACGACGACTCGGACTTCGCGGGCTTCTTCCGCTCGGTGACGCCAGTGAGCGAGATTTCGCGACTGAACGTCGGAAGTCGACCGGCGTCTCGGTCAGCTTCGGACCGCATCGACGATCTCCGCGCGATTCCATGGGTCTTCGCGTGGAGCCAGTGCCGGCTGTCCCTTCCCGGGTGGTTCGGGCTCGGCGCGGCGCTCGAGACCGCGGAGGCCAGCGGCCGTCTCGACGAGGTCGTCCGGCTCAACCGCGACTCCCGCTTCACTCGGACGGCGCTTTCGAACGCCGCGATGGTGCTCGCCAAGGTCGATGTCGGAATCGCCGAGCGTTATGTCGACCGTCTCGCGGTCGATCGACTCGCGGCCGAACGAATCTTTGCGGTCATCAAGCGGGAGCACGAGACCACGCTCCGCTTACTGGCCGAGGTGACCGGTTCGATCGATCTTCTGGCCGACAACCCCGTGCTCGCGCGCAGCATCACGAACCGTTTCCCCTACCTCGACCCGCTCCACGTTCTGCAGGTCGATCTGCTGCAGCGGTTGCGCGCTGGAGACGATGGGGAGCTGGTGCAGCGCGGTAT
>RFQQ01000075.1 GCA_009924875.1 Actinomycetota bacterium
AAGTGACGCCGTGAACATCGCGGCCTGGGTGGCGATCCCGTTCGCCTACCTCCTCGGCACCTTTCCGAGCGCCACCCTCATCGCCCGCGCCTCGGGCATCGATATCACGAAGGTCGGCTCAGGCAACCCCGGGGCATCGAATATCAGTCGCAACCTCGGGTGGCGCAAGGGTGTGTGGGTTTTCGTGCTTGATGCGGCCAAGGGTGCGATCTCCGCTGGGGCCGGACTGCTCATCGCCGGACGCCCAGCCGGCTACGTGCTGGCTGGTGCCGCGATCATCGGGCACATCCTCCCCATCGGACGCCGGCTCCGAGGTGGCAAGGGAGTGGCCACCGGGGGAGGCGCCTTCGCTGCACTCTCACCGGTGGTGTTCATCGGCGTGGTGGTCATCTGGCTCGCGGTGTCGAGGCTCACCAAGCTCGCCTCGCTCGCCTCCATCCTCGCGGTCGGCGCGCTTCCCCTCGGAATCGTGCTCGTTGGACGCGAGTCATGGGAGGTGCTCGCTACCGCTGGGCTCTGCTCGATCGTGATGGCGCGGCACCTTGGCAACATGCGTCGTCTCGTCACCTCGTCCGAGCACCGCATCTGACCGGACAATGAGGCGTGATCTCCGATTGCGTCGGGGGTCAGCCGCCCACCTACCGTCGGACCGTGCTGAGCGAACCGGCCTGCGCGATCGACCGGGAGACCCTCGAGACCGCCGATCTGCGCGTGCTCGTCATGTGCCTCGTGCATCTGACCGGCGACCTCCGATGGCTCGAGGCGCCGTTCACTCCCGCCCGTGATGTGCGGCTGGTCGCGGATCCGCGGGCGGGATTCGACGACGCGACGCGCGACGCGATCATCGACGCTGTGCTGGAGCGGATTCCAGACGGCATCGCGTCACCCGTGATCGATCAACCAGATCCCGAGCTGCTGCACCGGATGATGTCGGTGTTCCTCGGCGAGGACGTCCCCGAGGAGTACGTCGCCATGACGATGGCCGACATGGGCCTCGCCGAGCGGCGTCCGCCGATCGGCGCCGATCTCCCCGTGCCCGATGTGCTCATCGTCGGTGCCGGCGTATCGGGCATCGCTCTCGCCTCAAGGTTGACCGCCGACGGGGTCGACGTGCGAGTCATCGAGCGAAACGCCGACCTCGGGGGCACCTGGTTTGAGAACCGGTATCCGGGGTGCGGGGTCGACACCCCGAACCACTTCTACTCCTTCTCGTGGTCGCCGAAACCCGACTGGACCCGCTTCTTCTCCCCGAGGGAGGAGATCCACGACTACCTCGCCAGCGTGGCCCGAGAACGCGGAGTTCTCGACCGAGCACGCTTCGGTATCGAGATGGTGCGGGCCGAGTGGACTGAGGACGACGCTCAGTGGGTGGTAACGCTGAGGCAGGTCGACAGCGGCGAGACGTGGACGGAGACGACCCGCGTGCTCGTCCCAGCGACCGGCCACTTCAGCGAACCGCACCGCGCTCATTTCGACGGCGAGGAGTCGTTCACCGGACCCATCTTCCATACGGCGCGCTGGCCGAGCGACGTCGACCTTGAGGGCAAGCGGGTGGCGGTAATCGGCACCGGAGCGACCGCGATGCAGTTGGTGCCGACGATCGCCGACCGCGTCTCACATCTCGTCGTGTTCCAGCGAACACCTCAGTGGGTGCGACCGGTCGCCGAGTACCGCGACACCGTCGACCCGCGCACCGTCGAACTCTTCACCTCGCTGCCGTGGTACGGGCGTTGGTACCGCTTCGGCCAGTCCTGGCGCTATGGCGACGGGTTGTTGAGGTTTCTGAAACGCGATCCCGAGTGGCCGCATCCAGAACGATCGATGAATCGCATCAACGATCGACATCGCATGGAGATGACCGAGTTCATCACCTCCTCACTCGCCGAACGCCCGGATCTGATCGAGCACTGCGTGCCCTCCTACCCGCCGTTCGGCAAGCGGATCCTCATCGACAACGGCTGGTTCGAGACGCTCTGTCGGCCGAATGTCGAACTCGAGGTCACCCCGATCTCTCGCATCACCGAGAACGGGGTCGCCACGACGGCTGGAGACCTACACGAGGTCGACGTCATCATCGTCGCCACCGGGTTCGATGTCGTGTCGCTCGAGCGTCGGGTCAGGCTCGCCGGACGAGGAGGGGTCGGCCTGACCGATGTATGGGAGCCACGCGACCCGCGGGCGTTCCTCGGGATCAGCGTGGTCGGTATGCCGAATCTGTTCGTCATGTACGGACCGAACACCAACATGGGCCATGGTGGAAGCGTCATGTGGATGGCGGACACCCAAGCAGCGCACATCGCCTCGTGGATTCGCAAGATGGCCGAGGAACGAATCGACACCGTCGAGGTTCAACCGGCTGCGGTTGAGGCGTACACCGAGGAGGTCGACCGACTACATGACGAACTCGTCTGGATGCACCCGGGGACGCCGACCTACTACCGAACCGAGGAGGGTCGTGTCAGGTCACCCATGCCGTTCCGCCTCGTCGACTACTGGTGGCGTACCCAGACCATCGACGAGGACGCGTTCATGATCACCCAGCTACCCGAAGCCTCT
The DNA here is from genome assembly GCA_009924875.1 of Actinomycetota bacterium. Taxonomy (GTDB): domain Bacteria; phylum Actinomycetota; class Acidimicrobiia; order Acidimicrobiales; family Ilumatobacteraceae; genus Casp-actino5. The sequence goes on from RFQQ01000075.1 coordinate 2,557, forward strand.
CGGAGTGCTCGCTGATGCGCGGTTGGCGAGTGGTCGCCCCTGGGGAGATCGTCTGGGAGGAATCGCTCCCCGAGCCACCCGTCGCCGCGGGACTGATCGGTGTCGAGGTGGTCGCCGCCGCGGTCAACTTCGCGGACAACCTCGTGGTTGGCGGGACATATCAGGCCATCCCGCCGTATCCCTTCACTCCCGGACTCGAGGTGCTTGGCCGGGTGACCGCCCCCGGGAGCAGTGATCTTCCGGTCGGTCAGTTGGTGGTGGGACTCACTGCCGGGGGCGGCGGGTCATGGGCGGAACACGCGCTCTGCGACCCACGCCAAGTGGAGGCGGTACCCACGACTGTCGACCCGATGGCCGCGCTCGCGGTTCACACGAACGCGCAAACCGCGTGGTTCGCCCTCCACCGCCGTGCCCGGGTCACCGCGGGTGAGCACGTGCTCGTCCTCGCGGCGGCCGGTGGCGTCGGATCCATGACGATCCAGTTGGCGAAGGCCCACGGTTGCGTTGTGCACGCCGTCACTTCCGCAACCAAGGTGGACGAGGCGCGACGGCTCGGCGCCGACACAGTGTGGGACCGAGGCGAACCGGACTGGGCCGAGCGGTTACGTAATGAACTGTCAGCGGCGGGAGTCGGCGTCGACGTCGTGATCGACCCGGTCGGCTCTACCGCAGGTGAGCAAGCAGCCCGCCTTCTGCGGTTCGAGGGCCGCCACGTGATCGTCGGGTTCACCGGCGGTGGACCGCCAACTGTGCGGGCCAATCACGTGCTCGTGAAGAATCTGGAGGTCACCGGCGTGCATTGGTGGCGATACCCGATCGAACGGCCAGACCTTGTTACGCGCGCCGCTGACGAAATTTTCGCGCTGCTCACCGAAAGCTCCCTCGACGCTGCTATTTCCAGTATCGAACCACTCGAGCGCGCCTGGCCCGCCGCCCAAGAGGTCGCTGCCGGACACACCACCGGCAAGGTGCTCATCGCGATCTAGGCAGTCGAATCATGCTTACTCGGCGACTGCCAGCTAATTCCGATTCCAGCACCTGGAT
>RFQQ01000076.1 GCA_009924875.1 Actinomycetota bacterium
GCCGCCGCCCACCCCCACAACGTGGCCCGCGGCACCTTCACTGAGATCGCCGGTCTCGTCCAGCCCGCCCCGGCTCCTCGGTTCTCACGGACCGCTCCCGAGGTGTCCGCACCACCTGCGCACCCCGGCCAGCACACCCGCGAGACCCTCCTCGACTGGGGGATCAATCCCGAGCGGGTCGACGAACTCATCGGATCCGGCGCGGCGCGCCAGGCGTGACTCACACCGTCAGGCTCGTTCGACACGGCCGAGCCACCGCCGGCTGGAACATCGACCCCGATCCGGGGCTCGACGACCTCGGACGACATCAGGCGGAGACGGTCGCCGGCGCGCTCGATGAGCTGGTTTCCGACGGATCTGCCATCTGGACGAGCCCCCTTCGTCGATGCCGTGAGACCGCCGAGTCCTTCACCATTCGGCGCAGCGCCGAGGCGATCGTCGACGAGCGGGTCGCCGAGATCCCATCGCCTGAGGGCATCGCGATGGCCGACCGCGTCGAATGGCTCCGTACCGCGATGGGTGGGAACTGGGCCGACCTCGGCGACCGATACACCGACTATCGAGATCGGGTAGTCGACGCCGTCATCGGAACCACCGGAGACACCGTCATCTTCTCCCACTTCATCGCTATCAACGCCGTCATCGGATATTGCCTCGGCGACGACCGGCTCGTGATCGACCGGCTCGACAACACCTCGGTCACCACCGTCGAGGTGGACCCAGTCACCCGAACCGCGCGGCTCATCGGGCGCGGCCACGAAGCCGACACACTCATCCGCTGACCCCATCAACGTCAGCCGTGCCAACACCGCCGGCCGGAGCGGTGGCATGCTCTGGCGGTGACCGCTCCCCGACGCGTCATCGCCCTGTGTGCCCTCGCCCTGGCGGGCTGCGCCTATCTCGACGCCGACGCCGAACCCCTTCCTCCGGTCGATGGGTCGGCCACCACCGACGCGGCCACCGAGGCCGAGGCCTCGCCAGCCCCCTCCGAAGCAACCGACAGCATCGAGGCGAGCCCGGACGAGCCTGCCATCACCACGACCACGACGACCACGACCACACTTCCCCCGACAACGACCATCCCGCCACCGCTCGGCGTCGACGAGTTGATCCTCGGGCCTGAAGGGATCGGCGGCGCGCTACTTGGCGCCGACCCGGATACCTCGGTTAGCTACATCTCCTCGATCCTTGGGGCCCCGACCGATGACAGCGGATGGGTCGATCCGCTCGAGTTCTACCTGTGTCGCGGTACCACGGTTCGTCGCGTCGAATGGGGGGTGCTCTCAGTCATGTTCGGTGACGAGTCCGACATCGCGACCGGTCGCACCCACCTCATCTCGTGGACCTATGGACTTATCGACCGGCTCGGTGACGAGCCCCTCGGACTACGCACCGCCGGCGGCGTGACCCTCGGCGACCAACTCGACGGGCTTCGAGCTGAGTTCGGTTCGATCGCGGTCGACGAAGGCGACGCTGATCTCGACATCCCTCCGAGCTTCTACATCGGACCCACCCTGAGGGGTCTCAGCACCGGGGTCGCCGACGATGACTACGTGCTCGTGCTCATCGGCGGTAGCGGGTGCACCGGATGAGCCTCCTCGAATGGCACGACCTGAACGCCTGGGTCCTCATCTGGTCGAACGCCGCCCTCGGGCTCTGGTTCAACGCGGCCCAGTTCGTTCCCCGGCTCCGCCACCGAGTCATCTGGCCCGCCACCGTTGCTGTTCAGGCGACGGTGTTCACCCAAGCCATCCTTGGTGTGCTCATCGTGAACCGCACCGACCTCGAGCTCGACGACATGCACGCCCTCTACGGGTTCTCCACGATCATCGCCGTCGGCATCCTCTACAGCTATCGATCGAGCCCGTTCATCCGAGATCGACAATGGCTGCTCTACGGCATCGGCTCGTGGTTCCTGATGGGCCTCGGGCTCCGCAACCTGTATCTCCACTGAGCCGCCACCCGCGTCGCATGGAGACGCCTGTCAAGTCGGCGTCGTGGTGATCAACTCGCGGAGGAACCCGACCAGATGCACCGGCGGCGCGGCGTCGCGGGGGAGAGGTACGACCAGCTGTCGTTGCTGCTCCTTCACGACCGCGTTGCGCGCCAGTCGACGAAGTCGCATCGACTCGCTCGCCTTCAACTCGACCCCGCTCAACCGAGCCTGGCGGCCACGTTGGCGGTCGCCGGTCACCTGCAGCTCGGTGATTCCGCATCGGATGCACTCGGCGCGCAACTCACCGATCGTCAGCAGCATCTCGGCCTCAGCGGGCACCGGGCCGTAGCGGTCCTCCCATTCGGCCCGGATGTCGGCCACCTCCTCCGCCGTGGTGACCTGCGCGAGACGCCGATACGCCTCGAGACGGAGCTCCTCCTTGGCGACGTACTCCGGCGGCAAGAACGCGTCGGTCGGGATGTCGAGGGACACCGACGGCGGGGTCGGCGGAGGTTCGCCCTTCATCTCGGCGACCGCTTCGGTCACCATCTGGCAGTACAGGTCGTAGCCAACGGCGGCGATATGGCCGGACTGCGACTCACCGAGCAGGTTCCCCGCGCCACGGATCTCGAGATCGCGCATCGCGATTCGGAAGCCGGATCCGAGATCGGTCGACTCGCCGATCGTGCGGAGACGCTCGTAGGCCTCCTCGCTCAGGGTGCGCTCGCGTGGATGGAAGAGATAGGCGTAGGCACGCTGGCCACTGCGACCCACGCGGCCCCGCAACTGGTGCATCTGGCCGAGTCCGAGGAGATCGGAGCGTTCAACCACGAGGGTGTTCACCGTCGGCATGTCGATGCCCGATTCGATGATGGTCGTGCACACGAGCACGTCGTAGTGCCCCTCCCAGAAATCGACCACGACCTGCTCGAGGCTTCCCTCGTCCATCTGGCCGTGGGCGACCGCGATGCGCGCCTCAGGCACGAGTTCGCGCAGACGGGCGGCCGCCTCCTCGATCGACTTCACCCGGTTGTGTACCCAGAACACTTGACCCTCGCGGAGCAACTCGCGGCGAATCGCCTCCACCGCGACCCGCTCGTCGTACTCACCGACGAAGGTCAGGATCGGCTGTCGGTCCGCCGGAGGGGTCTGCAGCAACGAGAGATCGCGGATCCCGACGAGCGACATCTCAAGGGTGCGCGGAATCGGTGTCGCCGACATCGTGATCACGTCGACCGAGGTGGCCAACTGCTTGATCGCCTCTTTGTGGGTCACCCCGAACCGCTGCTCCTCATCGACGACGAGCAGGCCGAGATCCTTGAAGTTCACGTCACCGGTCAGGAGTCGATGGGTGCCGATCACGCAGTCGATCTCCCCGGAGGCAAGACCGGCCACCACCCGATCAGCCTCAGCGCGGGTGAGGAAGCGCGAGAGCACCTCCACCCGAATCGGATAGCCGGAGAAACGATCAGCGAACGTCGCGCCATGCTGGGTGGCGAGCAACGTGGTCGGGGCGAGCACCGCGACCTGCTTGCCGCCTTGGATCGCTTTGAATGCGGCACGGATCGCCACCTCGGTTTTGCCGAAGCCCACGTCGCCACACACCAGACGGTCCATTGGCACCGCCCGCTCCATATCGGCTTTCACCTCGTCGATC
>RFQQ01000077.1 GCA_009924875.1 Actinomycetota bacterium
TGATAGCCGAAGATCTTCGGCCACGGATCGGGTCGCTTGGCGAGCATCACCGGGAATCCGATCGAGTAGCTCAGCCCGCCCGCGACGATCAGCGCGAGCTGCCAAGCGCTCAGGTGGTCGAGTAGCGCCGGTGCCGCCGCCACCGCCGCCCAACCGAGCAGTGGATAGAGCGCGTAGCCGAACCAGCGGAGCCTCCGCACTTCGATGATGCGCACCACCACCCCGAAGAGCGCGCCGACACCGACGACGCAGAGCAGCGGGATCCCCCATCCGCCGGGGAGGGCGACTAAACACAGCGGCACATAGGTCCCGGCGATCATGAGGTAGATCGACGCGTGGTCGAGCCGCTGCATGATGAGTCGCATCCGAGGCGACCAATCGATGCGGTGATAGGCGGCCGAGATTCCGAAAGCGACCACCAGGGTCGACACGTAGACGGCGACCGACGTGACCCGGGAAGGACCGTCGACCGCGACGAGCAAGACGATGCCCGCCGGCAACACGCAGAACAGCGCACCGAGATGGAACACCCCGCGCAACCGGGGCCGATCAGCCAACCGGAGCAGCGAGGAGGAGGTCACGTCCGCCTCACCTCAGATCGCCGCCGCACGGATCTCACGGGTCGCACGGTACAACCAGAGCGACACCGAGGTGGTCGCGACGGTGACGCCGGCGAGCACCGCGGTCGTCGAGCCGACCACCCGCGCGATGGACGTGACGACGAGGGGCATCATCATCCCCGCGTAGGCAGCCGCGTAGAAGGCACCGTTCAGCGCGCCTCGGTCCTCGGGCCGACAGATGAGATCGACGAAGCGCAAGCCCGAGGTCATAGCGAGTCCCGAGGCGCCTCCCATGAGCACCGCAGCCACGAAGAGCAACGGCCAACCGCCAGTGGCGAAGGCGATGAGACCGAGGAGACAACCCGTGGCGCCGACCGCGAGCGCGAGTGGCGCGGCACGGTGCGGGCCGACCCGACCCACCCAGGCCTGCGCCGGCACGATCGACACCATGGCGAGCATCCCGAGGAGCCCCGAGACGAACACCGCGACCGACTCCATCGCCGGTTTCAGGATCACCGGGAAGAGCCCGAAGGCGAGGGACGGCATCCCGAACACACCGAAGGCCGTCGGCACGACGACTCGCCAGAACTCCGAGGCCGACTCCGCTGGGATGCCGAGGTTCGGACGGATCCGTCGCCCAGGGGTCCGCGTCACCGACTCGGGGGCCACGATGAGCGCGAGCAGACCCACCGCGATCGTCACGAGGTGGATTACATACGGAAGGGTCAACGGGGCGGGCCCCCATTGGCCAATGAGCCCCGACACGAGTGGACCGAGGCCGAATCCGCTGTACATGACGACGCCGACCAGGCGGGCCGACCACATCGGATCATCACGGCCGAGTTCTTGGATCCACGCGCTCGCCACGACGAGCACCAACCCCGACACCACTCCGAGCAGGAACCGCCCGAGGTAGAGGAGGGCGAGCGAGTCGCGCCCGAGGAGCAACACGATCGACGCGAGACCCGAGAGCGCGACCCCGGGAGCCATCACGGCGCGACGTCCAAGTACATCGGAGGCCGGCCCTGAGAACACCAGAGCCGGGGCCAACCCGATCGGGTAGACGGCGAACAGCGCGGTGAGCGTCCAGGCGCTCAATCCCAGCCGACCCTCGTAGATGAGCAGCAGTGGCGTCGCGACGTTCGTGCCGAGGGCTACGGCGAAGAGCGCGATGGCTACCGAGGCCCGTCCCGAGAGTCGTCCCACGCGCGCACCGTACGCCCGCGGAGCGCGCTGGGGCGTGATCGGAGGTCAGCCGGCGACGCTGACCGCGCGACGTTCGTCGAGGTATTGGCGCAGACGCTGCTCGGCCTCGTCACCGAAGAGGATCTCGGCGACCTCCCGAAGCCCGGGATTGTCGACGATGTCGGCGTCGTGCACCACGAGATCGATCTTGGACCGCCGCCGCATGAAGTCGTCGAGACGCACGATCATCTCGTGCTCGGCCGCGTTGTGCAGCTCGACCCGTAGATAGTCGGCCGAGTCCATGACGTCGGTGGCCATCGAGGCGTCGTCGCGAATCGCCTCGAGCATCTCGAAGGCGCGACGCCCATAACGGCGCCACAACCGATCGGATAGCGGTTCGGTGTCGGGCTTCGACCGCATCGAGTCGAGCTTCATCAACTTGGCCTGGCGGAAGAACTCGTCGCGGGTGGCCTTGGCGGGCTCGCCGTACCAATTGTGGAGGTCGTTCTCGAGGGGCACCCCGAGTTGCTCCACTTCGTCGGCGACCTCGGCGCCGACATTGAGACAGTCGGTGAGCTTGCCTCCGAACACCGTCACGACCTGACGGTCATCATCGCGCTCGATCTCGTGCTTGCGACTGAGCGAGGTCCAATCAACCTTGCGCCAGGCCTCGTCCTCACCGTCCTTGGGTCGCGAGACGACGAGTGGACGAACCCCTGAACGCTCCGCGATCACGTCGGCGGCGGTGAGTGGACGCTCGAGATCCATGCGGGCGTTGATCTGCTCGATCAGGAAGTCTCGGTCCTCGTCGGTAACGCCGGTGTGCGGGTCGTCGACTCGGGTGTCGGTGGTGCCGATCACCGAACGACGCCCCATCGGGATGACGTAGAAGAGACGCTGGGTGTCATCGAAGAAGGCGAGAACACGGTCATGGCGTCCACGAGTCAGGCGCGGCACCACGAGATGGATCCCCTTGGAGAACACGATGCGGTGGTCGGTCTCCGTGCCCCACGAACCGTTCAGATCATCGACGAACGGCCCAGCAGCGTTCACGATCACACGTGCCGAGGTCGTGAACTCCTCGCCGGTCTCGACGTCGCGCAACACCGCGGACCAGCGATCAGTAAGCCGCTCGGCGGAGACCAACTCGACATAGTTCGCCGCTGCCGCTCCCGCCTCGAAGGCCGAGCGCACGAAGGAGAAGACGAAGCGTGAGTCATTGTCGATGAGGTAGGCGTCCTGGTACTCGATACCACCGCGAGCGGTCGAGACGTTGATGGCGGGCTCCTCCGCGCTCAGAGATTCCGCCGAGAACACCTTCGGCGGGCGCGTGCCGAACTGACCGATCATCCAATAGGCGAGCGCGCCAAGACCGGCGAACCACGGCCGGTAGGGCGCGGAGCGATCGAGGGTGGCGAGGAAGCCGATCTCACGAATGTTGTCCGGGTACGCCTTCATGAGTCGATTACGGCTTCGGCAGAGGTTGAACACGAGCGGGAGCTCGTAGTTCTCGAGGTACTTGAACCCACCCCACACCAGGTTGGAGGACTCCTGAGAGGTGAACGAACCGAAGTCACTGCGGTCGATCAGGGCGACCGACGCGCCGCGCCCGGCGAGCGAGGCCGCGGAGACCGCGCCGTTGATGCCACCGCCGACGACGAGCACATCGAAGAGGCCGTCGCGGAGCCGCGCGATGTTCGATGCCCGATCAGCCACGCCTACAGGTTTCCATCTCGCGGCCGGTGTTCCAACCCGTGCTCGGATACCGCTCCACCATGTCGGCGAATCGACTCTTGCGGAGACACCCCGGAGGGCGTAGTGTTAGGGCGCCCTAACA
>RFQQ01000078.1 GCA_009924875.1 Actinomycetota bacterium
GGGTCAGCGCCACATAGAGGAGCCGTGCCTCCTCCGCGACCGCTGCCGCCGTGGTCGCGGCTCGGTGCGGGCTGAGCCCCTTCTCGGCCCCCACCACGAACACCATCGGCCATTCCCGACCCTTCGAGGCATGGAAGGTGAGCACCTCCACCCCTGAGACATCGCGAACACCGAAGGGATCGACCGTCGCCATCCACGAGCGAAGGGCGGTCCCATCGCCGTGCGGCTGCTCACGCAGGAAGTCGACGAGCACCTCGCCGACTCGCGCGGTGGCCTCACGCTCCTCAGGTGATCGCTCGCCGCGGTCACCGTCGAGGCCATCGCCGACGCGGTCGCCATCGAAGTCGTCCAGCAGGTCATGGGCGAGCGCACGCAACGCCGAGGCCGAGGGGCAACGCTGGGCCCGATCGAGCAGACGACGCTCCACCGAGCCCGAGGCGAGCGCCCGCCGGCGAATGCGTAGACCGCGCGCCTCGAGTGCCTCGATCACGCCTCCGGCGACCTGATGGGTGCGAGCGAGCACCGCAACCTCACCCCGACGGATCATGTCCGGATCACAGGCCGCCGCCGCCGTCGCGATCGCCGCCGCCTCCTCGGACTCGTTAGCGAAGACTCGCATCACCACCGGCCGCGAATCGGAGCGGGCCGACACCAGACCGGCGCCTTGGCCAGAGCCATCGAGCACGTGATTACCCGCAGCGACGATCTGGGGGGTTGAACGATGGTTGACCGGAAGACGGATCACCTCGACACCGGGGAAACGATCTGACACATCGACCAGCAGCGACGGGTCGGTTCCGTTGAAGCCATAGATCGCCTGCGACGGATCGCCCACCAGGAAGAGATCGTCCACTCCCTCACGAAGCAGATCGACGAGTCGATGCTGGAGTGGGTTGAGATCCTGCGCCTCATCGACGAGCAGATGCCGGAACCGCCACCGGGTCGCCTCGGCATACGAGCGATCACCCTCGAGCTCTCGAACGAGCATCGCGAGGAGATCATCAAGATCGACCACGCCGCGCCGTCGCTTCTCGGCCGCGTAGGCCTCCAACGCGTCCGGCACCCTCGACATCACGCGAGAACGCCGACCGGCCGTTCGGGCGGCCCGCTGGTAGTCGTCGGGACCAAGGCCACGCGCGAGCGCCCAGTTGACCTCCTCCAGCACCGCCGAGGCCGATGCCCGCTCCGCCCCCGATCCATCACCTTGGCCCCGCGCCGCTCTCAGAAGTCGGGCCCGATCGTCGACGACCGTCGGCACCGGGCGATTGGTGTCCATCCACCGGCGTCGCAACAGACCGAGGGCGACCGAATGGAATGTGCCCGCCTCGACCCGCTCCCGGACTCCGCTCGCGCCGAGGCGTCGACGCAGTTCGCCGGCCGCCTCTCGCGTGAACGTGAGCGCGAGAGTGTGGGAAGCCTCCGCGGTTCCCGAGAGCACGCGATGGGCGATTCGCCGGGTGAGCACCCTGGTCTTCCCCGACCCCGCTCCGGCGATCACGGCGACGAGACGTGACTCGGTGACGACGGCGCGACGCTGATCATCATCGAGATCGACGAGTAGGTCGGCCGGTTCCACGGCGCAACGGTACCGGCCAGTCCGAAGCCGATCCGAAGGCGCGTCCGTGGCACACTCAGGTCATGCCTCGCGCCACCCTCCCGAACGGCATCGAGATCGAGTTCGACACCTTCGGATCACCCGACGACCCAACCCTGCTGCTCGTCGCCGGCTTCACCTCCCAACTGATCTCCTGGGATCCCGACCTCTGCGACATGCTCGCTGCTCGCGGGCGTTACGTGATTCGCTACGACAACCGAGACTGCGGGCTCTCCACCCACCTCGACGGCGTCGAAGTCGACACGGCCCGCGCTACCGAGATCTTCCTCCTCGGCCACGACGAATCGATTGCGAGCCCGTACACCCTCTCGGACATGGCCGCCGACGGCATCGGGGTCCTCGACCATCTCGGCATCGAACGAGCCCACATCATGGGCGTCTCCATGGGCGGGATGATCGTGCAGACCATGGCCATCGAGCATCCCGACCGGATCGCCTCGGTGACCTCGATCATGAGCACCACCGGTGAACGCGACTACGGAGAGCCCACACCGGAGTCACTCGCCGTACTGCTCGCCGACCCTCCAGCCGACCGGCAGGCATACATCGACGGTGCCTCGGAGTACGCCGTCTGGGCCTCCAAGCGACACTTCGATCTCGAGCGTGCCCGCCGCTTCGCGGCCGTCTCCTACGACCGAGCCTTCTACCCCGAAGGGGCCTCGCGGCAGATGACAGCGATTCTCGCCAGCGGCGACCGCGCGGAGGGGCTCAGCCAACTCCGGGTACCGATGCTCGTCATCCACGGCTGGGACGACACCCTCATCACCCCGTCGGGCGGGCAGCGCACCGCCGAGATCACCCCGGGGGCTGAACTGCTCATGCTCGACGACATGGGTCACGACCTGCCCGTTCCGCTCTGGCCGCAGATCGTCGATGCCGTCATCGCCCACGGCGACCGCAACCCCTGACACGACCACACCGGAGGACAAACATGGCGGGACCACTCACGGGAGTGCGGATCATCGAGATCGCGGGGATCGGTCCGGGACCGTTCGCGGCGATGATGCTCGCCGATATGGGGGCCGACGTGATCCGCGTCGACCGTGCTGCCGCCGTCCGCGGGATCGCGACCGACCCCGGGCTCGACGTGCTCCAACGCGGACGTCGCAATATCGCCCTCGATCTGAAACACCCCGACGGAGTCGCCACCCTCCTTGACCTCGTCGGTGAGGCCGACGCGCTCATCGAGGGGTTCCGTCCCGGGGTGATGGAACGCCTCGGCATCGGTCCCGACGTGTGCGCTGAGCGGAACCCACGTCTCGTCTACGGCCGAATGACCGGCTGGGGTCAGGACGGCCCGTACGCGCAGGCCGCCGGACATGACATCAACTACATCGCTCTCGCCGGTTCCCTTGCCCACATGGGCCGGGCCGACTCCGGCCCCGTCCCACCGCTCAACATGGTCGGCGACTTCGGTGGGGGAGGCATGCTCCTCGCCTACGGCGTGGTCTGCGGCCTGCTGGAAGCCTCCCGATCAGGCACGGGACAGGTCATCGACGCCGCGATGGTGGACGGTGCCGCCGTGCTGATGTCGATGTTCTGGGCGTTCAGCGCGATGGGGGTCCACGACCCGAATTCGCGCGGCACCAACCTCCTCGACACTGGGGCTCACTTCTACGACGTCTACCAATGCTCCGACGGGGCCTACATCTCCATCGGATCGATTGAGCCGCAGTTCTACGCCGAGCTCCTCGAACGACTCGAGTTAACCGATGACCCCGATTTCGCACGGCAAATGGACAAGTCCGCTTGGCCCGACCTGAAGGAGCGACTCACCGAGATCTTCGCCCGACGGACCCGAGAGGAGTGGTGCGAGCTCCTTGAGCACACCGATGTCTGCTTCGCGCCGGTGCTCACCATGGCCGAAGCCGCCGCCCACCCCCACAACGTGGCCCGCGGCACCTTCACTGAGATCGCCGGTCTCGTCCAGCCCGCCCCGGCTCCTCGGTTCTCACGGACCGCTCCC
>RFQQ01000079.1 GCA_009924875.1 Actinomycetota bacterium
GACGTCAACCGGGCAGTTGCCGAAGTTCGCCGATGACGCGTACTCGATCGAGCGCGATGACCTGTGGTGTATCCCGACCGCAGAGGTGCCGCTCACCTCCATCCACGCGGGGGAGATTCTCGATCAGGCTGAGTTGCCGCTGCGTTTCATGGCGTACACCCCCTGCTACCGACGCGAGGCGGGTTCGGCTGGTCGCGACACCCGAGGCATGCTGCGCTCCCACGAGTTCGACAAGGTTGAGATTCTCGCGCTGTCGACTCCTGAGCAGGCACCGGAACTGCTGACGGAGATGATCGGCCGAGTGGAGCGGATGATCGCGTCGCTTGGACTGCACCATCGAGCGATCGAGATCTGCACTGGCGATCTCGGCCAGAGCCACCATCGCAGCGTCGACATCGAGGTGTATGCCCCTGGCTGCGGTCAGTGGCTCGAGGTGTCGTCGGTCAGCTGGTTCTCCGACTACCAGGCTCGCCGCGCTGATATCCGCTATCGCCCACTCGACGCCGACGGGCGTCCTCAGAAGGGGACCGCACTCGTTCACACTCTGAACGGGTCCGCGCTCGCGGTCCCAAGGGTGTGGGCGGCCATCCTCGAGACCCACCGACAGCCCGACGGATCCGTCATCGTTCCCGAGGTGCTGCGCCCCTACATGCGCGGCATCGACCGCATCGGCTGATGGCCGACACCGACCAGATCCGCTCGAGGCGGATTCAGTACGAGACGGAGGGTCTCGACGTCGCTCATGTCGATGTCGATCCAGTCACCCAGTGGCACCGCTGGTACGACCAAGCGGTCGAGGCAGGCCTCGTCGAACCGGAGGCGATGACGGTCGCGACGGTGGATGCCGATGGCCGGCCCGATGCTCGGATCGTTCTCGTCCGAGGGGTCGATGCGGCGGGACTCGTGTTCTTCACCAACCATCGCTCCGCGAAGGGAACCCAACTGTCGACGACTCCCAGCGCCTCGGCTGTCTTCGGCTGGCTCGGGCTCCATCGTCAGGTCCGGGTCCGCGGCTCTGTAGTGCGCCTCGGTGAGACCGAGAGCGACGAGTACTTTGCCTCTCGGCCCCGGGGGAGCCGCATCGGTGCCTGGTCATCCCCCCAGTCGGAGGTGATCGACGACCGCGGGCATCTCGACCGACTCGTCGCTGAGACTGAGGAGCGCTTCGGAGATGGCGAAGTGCCCCGACCCGATTTTTGGGGTGGCTGGGTGATCGAGCCGACCGAGTGGGAGTTCTGGCAGGGTAGACCGAGCCGTCTTCATGACCGCCTTCGCTACCGCCGCTCTGGCGGTGGCTGGCAGATCGAACGTCTCGCTCCCTGATCCCGGTGGCCCCCACCACGCATCCTCTTTAGGATGGGAGGGTCATGACGATCGCCGGAAACCCCCCCGACGTGCTGCCCCAGGCGAACGAACCGTGCTGGTGCGGGAGCGGTCGCCGATACAAGCGGTGCCATCGAGCATCTGAGGGCCGGGTGCTACCGGGAGTGATCTCACCGATGCGGAGCGTTCCCGATCACATCGAGCGGCCGAGCTACGCCGCCACCGGACTCGTCGAACGCTGGGACGAGCCCGTCGTGAAGAGCGACGAGGTGATCGAGCGAATGCGTCACGCCGGCCGAGTCGCGGCCGAAGTGCTTCGCCTCTCAGGCGAGTTCTTGCGACCAGGTATCACCACCGACGAGGTCGATGAGTACACCCATGGGCTCTTCATCGAACGGGGGGCCTATCCCTCGACCCTCAACTACCACGGTTACCCGAAGAGCCTGTGCAGTTCGGCGAACGAGGTCATCTGCCATGGGATCCCCGACTCTCGCGTGATCCGCGACGGCGACATCATGAATCTTGATGTGACGGGGTTCATCGGTGGTGTTCACGGTGACACGAACGCGACGTTCCTGATCGGCGAGGTCAGCGAGGAGAATCGTCGACTTGTCCGGGTGACCGAGGAGTGCATGTGGCTGGGTATTGAGGCGGTGCGACCGGGCCGACCGCTGAGCGATATCGGGCGGGCGATCGAGGAGCACGCGACGGCTCACGACTACGGCGTCGTGCGAGCGTTTATCGGTCACGGGATCGGCGAGCAGTTCCACACCGATATCCAGGTGCTGCACTATTACGACTCTCGGGCCACCACGGTGATGCGACCGGGCATGGTGTTCACCATCGAGCCGATGATCACCCTCGGCTCCTGGCAGCATCGAATGTGGGACGACGGCTGGACGGCGGTCACCTCGGATGGCCGATGGACCGCCCAGTTCGAGCACACCATCCTCGTGACCGAGGACGGGGCTGAGGTGCTCACCGGTGGCGACGGAGCTGTGTCGGCCGGCAATCCTCTGTCGCTCTGACGGAGTCGGCTCCCGGTCGGCCCTCTGTCGATTCATCGGGAACCAACCGAGCCTCACGAGCGACCATGACGTCGCACACCCCGAGCACAGGAGACATCATGAACCGGACACGCCTCGCCCTCTTGGCCTTCGCCCCGCTTGCTCTCGTGGCCTGCGGTGGCGATGACCCGATCACGATCGAGGGTCAGTGGGCCCGCACGAGCCCGTCGATGGCATCGATGGGTGCCGCGTACATGGACATCACGTCGTCAGAGGGCGATCAACTGGTCGGGGTGAGCGTTCCTGCTTCCATCGCCGCCCGGGCGGAGATCCACGAGATGGTGCCTGCCGACATGGAGATGGACGACTCGATGGATATGGGTGCATCCGAGGACGGCATGGACCATTCGATGGATGAGTCAATGGACGACGGTGAGATGGCCATGGACATGGGAGCGATGGTCATGCAGCAGATCATGGCGCTCGATCTGCCGGCCGGTGAGACCGTGAACCTTGAACCAGGCGGCTACCACGTCATGCTGATTGATCTCGCGGAGCCGCTCGCGGAGGGCGACACCTTCAACCTCGCACTCGACTTCGCTGAGGCCGAGGACATCACCATCGAGGTGGTCGTGCGAACCGAGGCTCCCTGAGCGTCAGCGCGACGCCCGGATGAGGCCGACGGTTGATCCGTAGGTCAGGGGGAGCACGGCCCCGATGACAGACGCGGTAAGAGCACGATCGATCCATTGAGGCAGGCTCGTCGGCAGCAGTGCGGCGTCGAAGACACCAAACCGGTCGATGACCCACAGGGCGATCTGCACCATCGCCACCAATGACGCCCCGTTCGAGGTGAACCGTCGGTCACCGCGCGCGGCGATGAGGGCAATCGCGCTGGCGATCACCGCTGTCGCCGGTAGCAGCACCCAGGTGAGCGCTGGACCGGTGTCCTTTGGAAGCTCGAGATACCAGGCAAAGCCGAGCGTCAGCGAGATGACAGTGATCACGAGGACATGACGCTCAACCCCGCGTGTCCGGGGGCGGGCGGTGACGATGGCGATACCGAGAGCGATCACCACGGCGATCGCTAGGGGAATGAGCGGTTGATTCGGGGAAAGCAGGGTGCTCTGGACCCCAATCTCGACCGGGACACCGTTCACTCGGATGGGCACTGCCATGTCGATGATGACGTCACCGGGTTTGGCCCCGA
>RFQQ01000080.1 GCA_009924875.1 Actinomycetota bacterium
GAACGGCGTCGAGGTGAACACCACCGTGCTCACCGCGGAGGCGACGAGCACGACCGCCGGGACGTTCGGTCGGAGGGTGGCGAGGGCCCTGAGTGGGGTCTGGAACACGACTCGACCTAGGCCCCGGCGGAGGCGAGATCACGCCGCGCGTCGTCGATCAGGGCCCGCACCCGGTCGCGAAGATCATCGACGTCGTCCTTGGTCAGTCCCTCGGTCGGTACCGGGTCGAGTACGCGCACGGTCGCGATGCTCCGCCCGAATCTCCAGTCGTGCTTCACGAGCGCGCTTCGCGTGCCGTGGACAGCGAGCGGCAGAATCGGCGCGCCAGCATTGATGGCGATCCGGAACGCGCCGTCCTTGAACTCGCCAAGTTCGCCGGTCGCCGAACGCGTCCCTTCGGGGAACAGCATCACGGAGACCCGGGCGTCGAGGCGTTCCCGGGACTCCCGGTACACATGGGCTCCGCCACCCTCGGCACCGCGCACCAACTTGATGTCGCGGGCGAGCCACATCAGCCAGCCGACCAGCGGGATCTTGAAGAAGGTGCTCTTGGAGATCCACTTCATCTCCATCGGCAGATGCGAGATCAGCAAGATGTCGACGAAGCTCTCGTGGTTGGCGACGACGACATAGGGACGCTCGCGAGGGTCGAGATCGGTCCTCGTGGCGCACTCTCGGACCGCACGGCGCCGAGTGTAGGTGAGTCAGACGTGTCGGAAGAGGCGACTAGCCGGGCTGTCGCCACGGATCGCATCGACGGCGAGGATCACCGCCGCCGCCGTATATGAGGTGTGCTCGTCGGCCGGGAACACGATCCGATCAGGGTGCACGATGCCGGTGAGGTACGCGCCCGACTCGAGACGATGATCACGTGTCGACGCCAGCAGATCGACGGCGGTATCGATCTGGTCGACGGCGGCATGAGCGATCACCGCCTCAGCGGTCTCCGACGCGGTGATCCACGGCTCGTCGCTCACACAGCGCACACCGAGTCCCTCCATCACGAAGGTGTCCCAGCCTCCGGCGAGACGAGCACGGCCGGACTCATGGTCGATAGCACCGGTGAGCGCCGGGTAGTACCAGTCCATCGCCCAGCGCTCTTTTGGTTCGAAGGCGCCATGAGTTCCGGACACCTCAGTGCGCACCGCCGTCGCCATGAGTTCGGCTGCCGATTCCCAGTCGGTCCGATCGGCTCCGGCGATTCGGGCGAGTTCGGCTCCGCTGCGCAGTGAATGCAGGATCGAGCAAGTGCCGGTGAGGAGCGCGTAGTCCCAGGGACGTTCGTCGGTGTGAACGGCCCACAGGGCGAGGCCATCCTCGCGCCGGCAGGACAGCACCCAGTCGAGGGCGCGTTCGACGGTCGGCCAGACCCGCTCGACGAAGGCGGAGTCGGGGTGGCAGAGGTAGTGGTGGAGGGCGCCGGTGGCGATGTAGGCGCAGACGTTTGTGTCGAGTTTCGGGTCCTCGATGGTGCTGTCGGTCGCCCCGTCGGGCAGGTAGTAGTTGTGCCAGCTACCGTCGGGACGTTGGGTGGAGATGAGCCAGTCGTAGGCCCGCTCGGCCTCGGCACTCAGTCCGACCAAGTCGAGGGCCATCGCGGACTCGACGTGGTTCCACGGATCGCAGTGCCCACCGGGGAACCACGGGATCATTCCGGTGCCGGTCTGAAGGGAGGCGAGATGCTCCCCTGATCGCCGGAGTTCCTGAGCGGTGATCACCCCGGCGATCCCGTCGATCGGCCTCATCCGCTCGTGTCACCCTTCACCGCGTAGTGCACCTCGCTCTTGCCGAGCACCGGCGCGAGGACCCGCTCGACGAGGGCGAGAGAGCGAGGACGCTCGATGATCTCGTGCTCGAGGAGACGACGGTAGGAGCGGACGAGACGATGGTCGTCATCGTCAACTCCGACGGCGCACTTCAGCCACCAGTACGGCGAGTGCAGGGCGTGCGCACGGTGCCGGCCAGTGAGGTCGAGTCCGGCGGCGCGCAGCTTCGCGCGGAGCTCGACCGAGGAGTAGATGCGGACGTGGCCGCCAACAGCGATCGGCGCGTGATACGCGTCGGACAGTCTCCAGTTGATGCGCTCGGGGAACTCCGCTGGAACGCTGGCGGCGAAGCGTCCCCCAGGGCGGAGCGGCGATCGCCGCGGTGTCGTCGGTGATGTGCTCGAGCACCTCGGAGGTGATCACCACGTCGAAGGAGTTGTCGGGGAACGGGAGCTTCGTCGCGTCGCCCCGCATGACCCCGATGAATGCGCGTTCGCCGATCTCGCCGGCGGCGTGCATGGCGCCGATCGTCGCACGGGTCTCGACGACCTCGGCCTCGGCGTAGTCGAGGGCGACGGCTCGCGCTCCGCGACGCGCGCACTCGTAGACATGACGACCGAAGCCGGCGCCAACATCGAGCACGCGCTCACCGGCACGCAAGCCGAGGCGGTCGAATTGGACGGTGAGCATTCAGATGCGCCCGTTTCGGCGCAACTTCTCGATGTTCTGCGGCATGGCGAGCACCTCGCGGTACTGGTCGACCGTGAGCTCCGCGCAGCGACGCCAGGTCCAGCGTTCAAGCACTCGTTGGCGGCCCGCGGCACCCACGGCCTCGCGTCGGTCGGGGGCATCGAGCGCTGAGGCGATTGCGGTGGCGAGCGAACCCGCGTCACCCGCGGTGCAGCGGAAGACGGTCTCACCGTCAACGCCGGTGACCTCGGGGAGCGCCCCGCCGTCGGTCGCGACGAGCGGTGTGCCTGAGCACATCGCCTCGATAGCCGGCAGGCTGAAGCCCTCGTAGAGGCTCGGCACGACAGCGAGTTCGGCTTCTGCGTAGAGCTCGACGATCCGCTCATCGCTGACCCCCGAGACGAACTCGATCGAGTCGCGAAGCCCGTAGCGCTCGATGAGATCCATGCTCTTGCCTGGCTTTGGTCGACCGATGATGGTGAGCGTCACCGCACGGCCGTCGGCTCGAAGCTTCGCCATCGCTTCGAGCAGATAGGCGAGGCCTTTCAGCGCGACGTCGGCCGAGGCGGTGGTGATGAGGTGGGACGGCCGGCGTTCGATGCCGTCGAGCGGTCGGAAGAGTTCGGGGTCGACACCGACGGGCACCAAGCGCATCCGGTCGAGGTCGACGCCCATATCGGTGTGGATGTCTTGGATCGAGTTCTCGCTCACTACGACCACGCGCGGCATGCGTGAGGCCACCTTGCCCTGCATGCGCACAAAGGAGTACCAGCGACCGATCGACCAGCGTCGGTAAGCGTTCGGCGCGGCGGCCATCTCGAGCATGCGGTCGCGGGTGATCGGATGATGGAGGGTGACGATCGTTGGAATCTTCTGCTCGAGCCGCGCGATACCCCATCCGAGACATTGGTTGTCATGCACCAGATCGAACTCGCCGAGGCGTTTGGACAGGTGGTGGTTGGCGCGGGCGCTGAACGCGAGTGGCTCGGGGAACACGCCGGTCGAGAACACCGCGGTCTCGAGG
>RFQQ01000009.1 GCA_009924875.1 Actinomycetota bacterium
GCCGGTCATCGCGCCATTGCGGGGGCGATGTCCCACATGACCACCGAAGCACCGGAGCTCGAACGGCTCGAGAGTGAGCGGCGGTCCGAGGCGAGACGCCTCTCCGACGGCTAGCCTCCGGCAATCCGCGGACCGGAACCCGCTGCTCGATGAGCGGTGGCGAAGCAGTCCGTCTACCATCCCCCCAACCACTGCGGACGGAGTACCTATGGCCCAAGACGACATCGACTCGGAAGACCTTGAGGAACTCGAGGTTGAGGACACCGACGACGACGAGGAACTCGAGGAAGAGCCCGAGGATCTCGACGACGCGACGAGGAGTACGAGGAGGAGTCCGATGCGGACTCCGATGGCGAGGACGGCGACGAAGACGAAGACGAAGAGTCCGACGAGGAGACGAGTCGACGTCGCAAGTCAAAGGACGACGACGCCGATGACGATGACGATGAGATGCTCTCACCGGATGATGTGGAGGCCGATCTCGACATGATCCTCAAAGACCGCATGGTCGCGGCTGAGGAGGAGGGTGAGGAGGACTCGCCGGCGGTCGATGAGAAGGCCGAGGCAATCGATGGGATCCAGCCGAAGCGTGCCGACGAACAGCTGTGCTCATCCTGTTTCCTGCTGGTTCGGGCGAACGCGCCGTCGTGCCCGGTCGGCGACGACGACTGTCCCGTCTTCTCGTGATCGATCCAGTCGTCCGAGCGGCGACTGTGGATGATGTCGGCATTCTTGAGGACCTCTCGACGCAGGCGCGCGACTCCATTAAGGAGGCGCGCGGTGGCACGCGGTGGCTCGAAACCCATCCGAGGCCGCAGTGGGACGACCTAGGTCGTACGGTCCTCGTTGCCGAATTGGACGGCCTTGTCGTCGGTTACCTCGTGGGGCGGATGGGTACCGGCGAGGTGATGACCGTTGACGAGGTCTTCGTACGCGAGGAGTGCCGAGAGCTCGGTTTCGGGGACGCGCTGGTCGAGGAGGTGCGACGTATCGCTGTGAGCAGTGGTGCCCGACGTCTGGAGGCCGAGGCGCTGCCAGGTGATCGGGAGACGAAGAACTTGTGGGAGCGAGCCGGCATCACCGCGCGGCTCATCACCGTCTCCGTCGAACTCTGACTCAGCGTCCCTTCCACTCGGGAGGACGCTTTTCAATGAACGCCTCGAGGCCTTCTTTCGTGTCCTCAGAAGCGAGCACGGAGCCAAAGGCGCGATCCGTCATCCCCCGAAGGGTCTCATCGTCAGCCCAAGCCGAGGCGAGAACGACCTCGCGGCTCGCCCACACCGCGAGTGGTGCGCACGCGGTGATCTGCGCAGCCAATCGATTCGCCTCAGCGACCGCCTCGCCGGGCTCAACGAGACGGGAGACGAGTCCGAGAGCGAAGGCCCGATCAGCCGGGATCGGTTCACCGGTCAAGATCGCTTCCATCGCGGCCGCTTGGCCAATGGCGCGCGGAAGTCGGAACAGGCCACCGGCACCTGCGATGAGGTTCCGCTTGACCTCGGCGAGACCGAACGCGGAGCGGGTCGTCGCGACCACGAGATCGGCGGCGAGGACAATCTCGCATCCCCCGGCGGTGGCGAGGCCGTCCACCGCGACGATGATCGGCTTCCGGCGCTCGCGGTAGACGAAGCCCGCGAACCCGCCTCGCTGGGTACCGAGTGAGCCGGCTTGACCCGAGTTGATCGCCTTGAGGTCCGCACCCGCGCAGAAAACGGGACGTTCTTGGCCCGAGGTGTTCGCCGTCAAGATGCCGACCCACACCTCAGGATCGTCCTCGAGCCGATCGATCGCCGCCTCGAGTCCCGTCGCGACATCGCCGTTGACGGCGTTACGGGCCTCCGGACGATTCAGGGTGATGGTCGCGACGCGACCCTCACTCGAGTACTCGACGATCTCGGTCATCCCGAGATGCTACGAAGCACGCGCTCGCGTCGACGAGTCAACCGAGCGGATCGGAATCGCTGGGCGCGTCGTCAACCGTGGTCGACGTCTCGGCGGCACCATCGTCGGTGTCGGTCGCCGTATCTCCGTTCGCATCGTCAGCGACTGAGGCGTCATCGGCGGCGGTCTCCTCGACGGTCAACTCCGAGGAAGGGACATCACCGATCGTCTCAGGAGTTGGCTCCTCGATGGCGACGGGTTCCGTGGCGGCGTCTGAAGTGGGCTCGGTTGAGGCCGGCGCTTGGTCCGACTTCGACTCATCCTCGGTCGCCGAGGCTGAGGCGCCCTTCTTTGCTCGTCTCTCGCCTCTGGCGGGCCGATCACCCTTCTTCTCGGTTTTGTCGCGGCCGGGCCGAGTTGGTCGCAGAGGCTTCGGCATCGCTGCCCCATCGGCGACCTCAATCCCAAAGAGCTCCGCAATCTGGGGGATCGCGGGGGCCAGGCGCTTGACGGTGGCGAGGAGTTCGTCAGCGGCCACATCCGGTCGGCCCATCGGTTTGATCAGCGAGCGGATGGGAGAGAAGGCTGCGGCCTCAAGGATCGCGCACCACCGCTCGGCGGATTCGAGCGGGGTCAAGGTGGCGTTGGTTGAGTCCACCAGCCGGGTCGCGATCGCAGGGGGGAAGACCACACCTGCCTTCGGCGGCTGCGAGCTCAGGCGCAAGGCGCGAACCACTCGGCCGACGGCCAGAGCGGCGTCGACGTCGCCGAACCAGAGCTGCAACTCCTGCTCCTGGCGATCACGCAAGGCGACCCGCAGGCGGTCGGCCAGCTCGCGGGTCGAAGAATCACGGGTCACGATCGGATCGTCGGCCGCCGCGACAACGGAACGCAGGTCGCGAAGGTCGAGGTTGTCGAGTTGCCGGAGAGCGGCATCGGCCCGGTCGCGCCATTCGGCGACTCGCAGCCGCGGAAGCATCTCCTCGGCCATCTTGAGCACGGAGGCCTCAGGCATCGGAGTTCCACCGGCTTCGCTGATCCGAGTGTTCTCCTCCTTCAGGCGCTTGCGGACTGCAGCCATACCCTGAAGGGCGACCTCGGCGATCGGTCGACGGTCCTCTGCGATGGAGGCGAGGACCTCGGTCCGATTGGAGCGCCCAGGGCGGAGTCGCTTCGGTTTCGGCCGTTGCGGGACTTCAGGAGGAGGGGTGAAGCGAGGTCCACGGTTGTCGCGGCGGGGACGTTCACGACGGCCCTCGGAGTTTCCACCATCCTCGCCGTCGCGGCGCTCACGACGCCGATCGCGCTGTCCGCCACCCTCGCGACGGGGACGGCGCTCCTCGCGGCGCCCCTCTCCACGAGCTCGCTTCGCCCGGGTCTCAATAACCGGCTCGAAGTTTGATTCCGCCGCGAGAAGCTCGAGTCGGCCGGCGTCGTCATTGCGCTGGCGGCCACCGACCACACCCAGCACCTCGATGCCATCGAGACCCTGCTCCACCTCAACTCGCAGCGTCGATCCGACAGCCGCTCCCGAGGGAAGGATCGACCCGTCAACGGTTCCCTTCGGCTCTCGCGCGCCGGCGGCTCTCCACGTCCACGATCCGTCGGACTGGGAACTGGTCAACTCGATGTCGATCCGGCGGGACATGGGGCGCAACGGTATCGTCGCCACGTGCCGATCTACGCCCTCGGTGACGCCTCGCCCACCATCGACGCCGCTGCCTATATCCACCCGGACGCGGTGATCATTGGCGATGTCCGTATCGGCGCCGAATCATCGGTATGGCCGGGGGCGGTGCTCAGAGGTGACGACGGCTACATCTCCATCGGTCGAGGAACCAGCATTCAAGACAACTCGGTGCTCCACACCACGCCGGCCGATCCGACGCTGGTCGGCGATGATTGCGTGATCGGGCACATCGTGCATCTCGAGGGGTGCGACATCCGTGATGGAGCGATGGTCGGCAATGCGGCGATGGTGCTTCATCGCTCGGTGATTGGAACGGGAGCGATCGTGGCGGCGAACTCGGTCGTGCTGTATGACGTCAATGTCCCCGCTGGCGCGCTCGCCGTCGGCTCGCCGGCGGTGGTCAAGGAGGGACGCGCCCGATCGGAGCTCATCGCGTTGGCCGCCGAGTCCTACCGGCACCGCGCCGCTCGCTTCGCCCGTGACCTCCGCCGACTCGACTGATCCCGGTCGGACCGAGACGGTCTGGGAAGTGAGGCTTCCCGCGGGAGCCACGCTGCTTGAGATCGCTGCCGACCTGCTGTGGTCAGCCGGGGCGACTGCGGTCGAGGAGAGGTCGACCTCGTCGGGGATGATCGCCGTCGCATCGACGCCGTCGGAGGCCGCGGCCCGGTCGATCGCAGGAGCGCTCGCGGAGTTGGCGGGTGACAGCCTTGATGGCATCGGTCCGGTCGAGGTGGAGCGCTGCGAGGTAGCCATGCGCGAACTCTGGCGGGATCACGCTCGCTGGCGGCGGTTGACCCCCCGGGTCGCGGTTGGGCCCGACTGGATCGAACCGCCCACCTGCGACCAGCGAGTCGCGATCGAACCTGCGGGTTCCTTCGGATTAGGTGACCATCCGACGACGGCGCTGGTGGCGGGGGAGTTGTTGCGGCTGCTCCGACCGGGCGATCGGGTGGTCGACCTCGGCACCGGGAGCGGCACGCTGGCAATACTCGCCGCGATCAGCGGGGCCGTGCGGGTCGTCGGCATCGATATCGCACCGGCTGCGGTCGAGGCGGCTCGGTCCAACGCGGCACGGGCCGAAGTGAGTCACCTGATCGACGTCGTACTGGATGGCACGGGGGAGCGTGCCAGGAACGCCTTCCCGGAAGGCGCCGACCTGGTGGTAGCGAACATCTTGGCCCCGGAGATCGCAGCCCTGGCGCCCGCAATCGAATCGGCGGCTGCTCACGACGGCCGGGTGATCCTGTCGGGCTTTCCTGAGCATCGAATCTCCTCGGTGCTCGCGGCGTTCCCCGACTGGACGGAGTCACGCCGTTGTCTCTGTGGCGCCTGGGCGGCCGTCACTATCCGCCGGCGATGAAGCCGTCCACCTCGGCCGCGACCGGTATCGATGGCACGGCGCCTGGGCGGGTGGTCGTCAAGGCTCCAGCGACACAGCCCCGTCGGGCTGAGGACTCCACATCGAGCCCCGCGGCGAGGCCCGCCGCAAGGTAGCCACAAAAGGTGTCGCCTGCGCCGGTGGTGTCAATCGCGTCGACGCTAGGGGAGGGGAGGGCGATGACGAGGTCGCCCGTATGGAGCCGCGCCCCAGCTGCGCCAAGTGTCACCACCACGGTGCCGACCCCTGATGCGAGGAGATGGTCCACGCCACCGAGCAACTCGAGCTCGTGCTCGTTCGGGATGAGGATGTCGACTGTCTGAAGCAACTCGGCTGGAAGTTCGGCGGCCGGAGCCGGATTCAGGATCGTTACGGCGCCGATGGCGCGCGCCTGTCGGAACGTCGTCGTCACGACATCGAATGGCACTTCGAGTTGGGACAGGACAACTTCACCCTGCTCGACGGGCGCGGGAGGGCAGGACTGATTCGCCCCCGGCACCACGACGATCGAGTTCTCTCCGGAGTCCGCAACCAAAATGAGCGCTCGACCGGTCGGCTCGTCGACGGTGATGAGACCGCTGGTATCGACGCCCGAGTCACCGGCGACCGTCGCGAGGGTTCGACCCGCGTCATCTCGGCCGATCGCGCCGATGAAGCGGGTCCTCGCGCCAGCGCGAGCCGCCGCGACTGCTTGGTTCAGCCCCTTGCCGCCGGGATGCTCGGAGTAGCTCCCGCCGATCAGGGTCTCCCCAGGTGCCGGGTGCCTCGTCGTCGTCGCGACGAGATCGAGATTCGCGCTTCCAAGGACGAGGACGCGTCCTTGCGGGACGCCGGAAGCTGGCACGGGTACCGTCAGCTGGTCTGACGGGCGCGCACGCCGATTGGAGCGATAAGCCGGTAGCCAGCGGCATGGCGCTCGTCCTCGGTCTCACCGCCCCAGAAGCCGTACTCGCGCTGTTCGCGGGCGAAGTCGCGGCACGTGATTCGAACGGAGCAACCCTCGCATACCTCCCGAGCGGCTTCCTCACGTCGTTCGCGGGTCTGCGGGCGCTCGGCTGCAGTGGGGAAGAACAGGTGGGAGAGGCCTCGGCAGGCGCCAGCCTCCATCCAGTCGTCCTCGGTCAACTCCCTCCTGATGAAGTCGACAACACTCATCCGAACCCCCTGACGGTTGGTACCACACCAGCCGGTGCGGTACCGAGACACGTTAGGTGACGCCGAGCCGACCGGTCAATGGCGCGGGTCGCGGAGGCTCAGGACCCCAGAACGTGGGCCACACCCGCGGCGAAACGGGCGATGTCATCGGGGGTGGTGTCCCAGGCGGTCATCCAGCGGTACTGACCAGAGGATGTGTCCCAGTCCCAGAAGAAGCACCATTCCCGAAGGGTTTCCGCGGCCCGGGCGGGCAGAACCGGGAAGACGCTGTTGACCTCGGGTGGGTGGATCGCTCCGGCCGGCAGCAGGGGAGCGGTGGCTTCGTGGAGGGTTCGGGCCATCTCGTTGGCGTGCCCAGCCCAGTCGAGCCACCTGGCATCCTCGAGCATCGCGCAGAACTGGGCGGAGATGAAGCGCATCTTCGAGGCGAGTTGGTTCACCTGTTTGCGGAGGAAGACGGCACGAGCAGCGAGGTCACGCTCCAGAAAGACAACCGCTTCGGCACCGAAGAGGCCGTTCTTGGTTCCACCGAACGAGATCGCGTCGACACCGGTCGCGACAACCATGTCGCGAAGACCCTCGACCCCTCGCCCGAGCGCCGCTACCGCGTTGGCGATGCGCGCGCCGTCGAGGTGAACCCTGAGTCCTCGGGCGTGGGCGACCTCGACCAGGGCCCCGATCTCATCCACCGAGTAACAGGTGCCCCATTCGGTGCTCTGCGTGAGTGAGAGAACGCCGGGTTGCGCATGGTGGGGGTTCCCGAGGGCACCGCACGCGTCGATGACCGCATCGACGCTGATCCGGCCACCGGTGCTCGGGAGTGGGATCAACTTCGCGCCGAGTACCCGTTCGGGTGCCCCCGTCTCGTCGACGTTGATGTGCGACCAATCGGAGCAGAGGACCGCCTCGGCCTGGTTGAGGAGCGCTGCTAAGGCCAGCACGTTGGCACCCGTACCGTTGACGGCGAGCAAGGTGGTGACCGGTGTGCCGAAGACCTCGTCGAAGAGTGATTCGCAGCGGCGCGTCCAGGGATCATCCCCGTAGGCGAGGGCGTGTCCGTTGTTGGCGTCGACCAGCGCCTCGAGCACGAGCGGGTGCGCCCCGGCCGCATTGTCGCTGGCGAACGCGCACGCGGGGGGAGGGGGCATCGACATAGGGTCAGTATCGCACCGTGAGCCCTAGCCTTGCCCACGTGGGTGATCCGGTGGCCGAGGCTCGACGTCGTCGAACCTTCGCCATCATCAGCCACCCCGACGCGGGGAAGACGACCCTCACCGAGAAGTTCCTTCTCTACGCAGGCGCGGTCGGGGAGGCCGGAGCAGTCAAGGCGCGCGCCGGCCGGCGCTCAGCCACCAGCGACTGGATGGAGATGGAGCAGAAGCGCGGCATCTCTATCTCATCGACCGCCCTCTCATTCGACTACCGGGGCATGCAGTGCAATCTGCTGGACACCCCCGGACACCGCGACTTCTCCGAGGACACCTACCGGGTGCTCTCCGCGGTCGACTCGGTGGTGATGGTGCTTGATTCGGCCAAGGGCATTGAGCCCCAGACCCTCAAGCTCTTCGAGGTGTGCCGGGACCGCGGTCTTCCGGTCATCACCTTCCTCAACAAGTACGACCGACCCGGGCGGGAACCGCTCGAGCTCCTCGACGAGATTGAGGAGCAGATCGGGTTGAAGCCAACTCCGGTGACCTGGCCGGTTGGCGTGTCTGGTGACTTCCGAGGGGTGATCGATCGACGGACCGGGGAGTTCACCCGCTTCACCCGCACGGTGCGCGGATCGGCGATCGCCCCCGAGGAGGAGGTTGCTGCTGAGCGCGCGGCCGAGGAGGAGGGGAGTGCGTGGTCCTCGGCGATGGATGAGATCGGGCTACTCGAGGCGGTCGACGCCTCCCATGACCCGGAGACGTTCCTCGCCGGAATGACCTCTCCCGTTTTCGTCGGGTCGGCCCTGACCAACTTCGGCGTGCGTCATCTGCTCGACGCTGTGATCGATCTGGCACCGGCTCCCTCGGCGCGTCTCGATGTGGACGGGGAGGGGAGGGGTCTGTCGAGCGACTGCTCCGCCTTCGTCTTCAAGGTGCAGGCGAACATGGATCGCGCGCACCGAGATCGGATCGCCTTCATCCGGGTGTGCTCCGGAGTGTTCGAGCGAGGGATGGTCCTCACCTGCGACCGGACCGGCAAGCCCTTCGCGACGAAGTACGCCTCCCAGGTCTTCGGAGCCGAGCGTACGACCGTCGACGAGGCGCATCCCGGCGATGTCGTTGGACTTGTGAACGCGATGGATCTCCAGATCGGCGACACGCTTTATGTCGGTGACCAAGTGACCTTCCCTCCGATTCCACGCTTCGCGCCGGAGGTGTTCGCCTCCGCCCGTCCTTTGGACACCGGGAAGTACAAACAGTTCCGTCGCGGCCTCGAGCAGTTAGACAGCGAGGGCGTCGTTCAGGTTCTGCGCGACCCGTTGGCCGGCGACGCCAACCCAGTGCTCGCGGCCGTCGGGTCGCTGCAGTTCGACGTGTTCGCCGATCGACTCGAGGTGGAGTTCAACGCCCCGGCCGAGATCTCGTCGTCCCCCTATGAGGCGATCCGATTCACCGATTCGGATAGCGCTGATCGACTGCGCGAGATCGGGGGAGTTCGCATCCTCGCTCGAAGCGATGGTCGTCTGGTCGCACTCTTCGAATCGAAGTATCGGCTTCAGCGACTCCAGCAGGACGAGCCGAGTTTGGTGCTTGAGCCGATCAGCGTCGGCGTCTGAGCACGAGTGCGAACCCTCGACGTTGCTCACCCTTCGGGGTATTTCGTCATGACAGAATCACGGGATGGACCAGCCCCGACGTTGCCGGTGGTGTCGGCGTGCGCTTCCCGAGCGATCGGGGGCCGGGCGCCCGCGTGAGTTCTGCTCGGCGCGATGTCGACAGTGGGACTGGGTGTCGCGTCAGCGCGCCCGGGAGTTGGAGCTCTCTGAGGGAGAGTTGGTGATCGCGAGGTCCGAACTCGACGCTCTCCACGACGAGTTGTACGTCCTGGCCTGCGCAGTGGACGACGTGCGATCTGATCTCGATCGTGGAAAGAGTCGTGTCACGGCCGCTGAGCTCCGTGAACTCCTCGACTGGCTCTTGAGCGCGGCGGAACCCCTCCGGCACCGCGAGATCTCCGCACCTGACACCACACCCCGAAAAACGTCATGACGAAATACATCGTCACGGGCCTGGCCCCGACGGGGTAGTCGCCCCCGATCACGAACCCACCGCCTCGTCGATCCCTACCCTGAGGCTCGAGGTCCCTGGGGTGCTGACGGGCATAACAGGGTGGAGCACGCCATCTTGACGGCGCGCACCTAGTGAGCTTCGTTGTGCGGCGGCCCAGGGGAGTCGCAGCGGCGCTGGCAAACGGCCGGTTGAACCCAGGTTGAGAAGTGGCCCCGCGTGGCCAGATCGCCCATAAGCGCCGTTATGTCAAATTAGAACTTCGGACGGGAAACGTGGTCTCCCCTCCCGGACCCGCATGTCCATTGGCTTTCCAGCTCCTGGTGGCCCCTGCACGTCAGCCAACTCCTCATGTGTGCCGCGTCGAGTGACGAAGGAACTCCTGCACCCGAACACAGGAGACCAACATGTTCACCCTTCGCCCCTCACTCCCCGACCCCCGACGCCTCGCCCGACTGGCCGGCCTCGGACTCGCCTTCGGCCTCGCCGCCTCGCCGGCGATCGTCCTCCCCGGCGTCGTGAGCGCCGCTCAGGTGGAGGTCGCTGTCACCGGTCTCGCTGTTGGGTCCCGCGGCGACGCGGTGGTTGCCCTTCAGCGCGCCCTCATCGCCCGCGGCATCGATGTCGTCGGTGGTGCCGATGGCGCCTTCGGCCCGATGACCCTCAGCGCCCTGAACGCCTTCCAGCGCTCGGTGGGCCTCCCCCAGACCAACTCGGTCGATGACGGAACCGCGACGGCCCTCGGGCTCGTCGACTCTCCGCTGATCGGTCTCGCTCGTGGCAGCCGTGGGGACGCCGTCGCCCAGTTGCAGCGTCTTCTGATCTCGCTCGGCCAGGACCCCGCTGGCGGTGCCGACGGGATCTTCGGATCTGGGACCGAGGCGGCGCTGCGTAACGTTCAGAGCGCGTTCGGCCTCTCGGCCACCGGGGCGGTTGACGCGAATACCGCCGCTCGCCTGCTCACCGGAAACGCTCCGGCGGCTCCCGTCGAGTCGGTGGAGGCGCCTGAGAGCGCGACCGAGACCCCGTCCGCGAGCGCCGAGCCGGCCGCTCCCTCGAGCGACTCCCCTCTCGTCGGCCTGAAGTACGGCGACTGGGGTCGCAATGTCACCACCCTGCAGGAGCAGTTGATCGCGTCGGGCCGCCAGCTCCGCGGTGGCGCCGACGGTCTCTTCGGTGTGGTGACTATGAACGCGCTCAAGGACTTCCAGACCGCCAAGGGTCTCGAGGTCACCGGCCGAGTGAACGAGGCGACGGCCCATGCCCTTGCCTCCACCTCGGCTGACCGGTCCGCTGCTGCAGCGTCCAACCCCTACTCCCAGCTGGTCGGTCTCCGTCCGGGTGCACTGGGTGGAGCGGTTGAGGCGCTGCAGCAGCGACTCCTCGACCTGGGTATCCAGGTTCGTGGCGGCGTCGACGGAATCTTCGGACCCGCAACCGCCAACTCGCTCAAGGCCTTCCAGACCCAGCGTGGCCTCTCGGCCGATGGAGTCGTCAACTCGGCGACCGCCGATGCCTTGAACGCCGCTCCCCCGGCCGCCGCCCAGCCCGCCGCTGGTGAGGCCGCGGCTCCGGCCGTCGAGGTTGTTGCCGACGGCCGTGTCGGCTTCGCCGTCTACGGCGAAAAGGGCCAGCGAGTCAGTGACCTCCAGCGCGCCCTCGTCGCCGCTGGCGTGACCGTCCGTGGCGGCGTCGATGGCGACTTCGGTGCTGCGACCGCCTCGGCCGTCATGTCCTTCCAGCGTTCCGCGGGCCTCCAGGTGACCGGTGTGGTCAACCAGGCGACCGCCGACGCGCTCGGAATCGGCGCCCAGCCGATCCCGGTCGACTCTCCTGTGGCGGCTGCCTCGATCGACGTCTTCCCGGTCCAGGGACGCTGCGGCTACGCCGATACCTGGCACGCCCCGCGCAGCGGCGGCCGCGTCCACCTCGGTGTCGACATCATCGCCGCCCGAGGCAACCTCGTGTACGCCGCCGTCGAGGGCACCATCACGAAGGTGTACTACGACAGCCCTGGCTCGCTCTCGGGCAACGGCATCCGCCTCACCGCCGACGACGGCACCTACTTCTTCTACGCCCACTTCGACACCATCGCAGGTGGCATCAGCGAGGGCGTGCGGGTGCAGGCCGGCACGGTCGTCGGCACCATTGGCGCCACGGGGAACACAAGCACCCCGCACCTCCACTTCGAGATCCATCCCGGCGGTGGCACGGCGGTCAATCCCTACCCGGTGGTCAAGGCCGTCGACGCCTGCGAGATCACCGAGCCGCCCGTCGTCGGCTGATCCCGTCGAGGACGCGATGAGCACCATCGATATCCAGCTCATTCCCGGAGGGGACGACTGGGGGCGACTCCGGGAGGCGTCCCTCGCCGCCGACGAGGGTGGATTCGCGACCCTGTGGGTCTGCGACCACCTCGCTGGGTACTCCATGTCGAGTGAGACGATGCACGAGGCCTTCTCCTGGCTCGGCGCGCTGGCGGAAGCGACGACACGGATCGAACTCGGCGCTCTGGTGGTGAACGCCCACAATCGGACTCCAGCGACGACCCTCGTGGGAGCGGCCACCATCGCACGGCTGAGCGGTCGGACCTTCCATCTCGGCCTGGGCGCGGGAACCTCCCCGAACAGCGCATTCGCCCGTGAGCAGCACGCCACATCCACAGCGATCGCTACCCCGATGTCCGCGCGTCATGCTCGCGTGGTGGAGGTTCTCGATCTTGTCGACCGAATGTGGGCAACTGATCCTGGACCCGAGTTCGCGACCTTCCCCTCGCACGAGCATCGTCCGCATCTGCTCATCGGCGTCAACAGCGTGGAATTGGCGCGGATCGCCGGTGCCCGGGCGGATGGGATCAACGTCCGATGGCCATCGGAGGGAGCCTCCGCCCAACTTGCGGCTGCGCGTGAGGTGGCCGGGGAACGACCGTTCGAGCTGACCGCATACGTCATGTTCGAGGATGGCATTCTCGAAGCCGATCACCCCCGACGGCTCGAGCTCTCCGCCGCTGGAATCACGCGCGTCATCGTTACCCATATGGGCGTGCCCGCCCCTGAGATCCTGGCTGGACCCGTCCAATGAGGAACCGTCAGCAGGGAAGGCGGGCCCCCGAGGCTCACGGATAGGTTCACCTCATGGCCAAGCGCTCCGACACCGACCGCGACATCGTCGCGGAGATCATCAACCTGGTCGCCTCCCAGGTCTCCACCGGGGTTCGCGTCGCCGGCGAGGTTCGCGAGAAGCAGGACCAGGCCCGTCGGCAGCTCGAATCGAGCCTGCACACCATTCGCGAGGCCGCCGACGTCACGGTTCGCATGGTGCGGCTGCTCGATGAGATCGAACAGCCGCTCAGGGAGGCGATCCCGGTCATCAGCCGGGCCGCGAGGATGCTCGACGGCATTCTCGATGGTCTGCCCGACGACACGGCTGATCAGGTCGCTGAGATCATCCCTCGGGTTCGCGCACTTCTCGATGGGCTCGCGCCGCTGGCGGCGATGGGTGCGGCGATGGCTCCCCGCCCTGCCCCGTCGACAGTCGCCGCTACCTCTTCGGCTCCGTCGAGCCCCCCGGCGAAGAAGGCCGAGAAGTCCAGCACGGTGACTGCTACGAAGACGACTGCGACGAAGACGACCGCGAAGAAGACGACGAAGGCCGCGGCGAAGAAGCCGACGAAGAAGTCCACGAAGTCCCGTCGATAGGACGGGACTCAAACCGCAGCGTCAGACCGCGTCAGCGACGGCGGGTAGATCGCCCACGAGGGGAACCAGCTGCGCGTCGACGTCTTCCTTGACACCGGCGAGGGAGAGCACGTTGAGCACGCCCTGGCCCTCTCGGAGCACGTCGACGAGCTGCTCACCCTGCGCGAGCACAACCGACTGGCCGCTGATCACGAGATGGGCCGACGCGATATCGCCGGTCACGTGGGTGCGGAGGTAGTCGAAGACCCGGCGCACGGACTCAAGCTTGATGCCAGCGTCCAACAGGGTCTTGATCACCCGCAACTCGAGCAGGTCCTGGTAGCTGTAGCTGCGACGCGAGCCACTCCCTTGCGCGTCGACCAGCGACGGACGGATGAGATCGGTTCGCGCCCAGTAGTCGAGCTGGCGGTAGGTGATGCCGACGACTTTCGCAGCCTGACTTCCGCTGAATCCGTTGTCCATGTCCCCTCCTGCGACTTGCACCCGCGTAGTTACGTCGGTGTGGGCCGTGAACTCTACGGACTGGCTCCGCGGGCGTCAACCGGCGGGCCGAAAGCCCGTTAGGAGGCGAAGTCCTCGGGCGAGACGTTCTCGAGGAACTCTTGGAACTCATCGATGATTTCCTCGGACTCATCGGGTTCCTCAGCCGGTCGACCCGCCTGCTCAAGCACCTCGTCGGAGGCGTAGATCGGTACTTCCGTCCGAACCGCAATCGCGCAGGCATCCGACGGGCGACACGACAGTGTGCGCATCTCCCCGTCAGCGAGCTCGAGTCGCAAGGACGCGTGAAAGGTGTGGTCGCGCATCTCGGTCACGACGACACCGACGGTCTGTGCACCAAGCGCCTTGATGACATCGAGCAACAGGTCATGGGTCATCGGTCGCGGCGGGACGATGCCCTCCATCGCCGAGTGGATCGCGGCTGCCTCAGGTGAACCGATATAGATCGGGAGCAAGCGCCCCTCCCCCTCGGCCTCGCGCAACAGGAGCAGCGGGGTGTTCGCCGGAATCTCGACCCTGACTCCCACGAGGTCCATGCGGCGCATGCTGAGAACTTACCCCCGCCCGGGCCGCAGGGTCGGACCGGGTCAGAAGCGCGACCGAATGGCCGCGGTCACCATGGCGGAGCGCAGACGACCGCCGAGATGCTCGAGTTCGGCGAGACGCTCCCCCATCTCGCGACGGGCCTCCGGGCTGCGCAGACGTGCCCGGGCCGCTACGAGCTGCTCGAACAGGGCCACCTCGCGTTCGGCGCTCGTTCTCCAGGACCGAAGGTGCCGGGCCTCGACGCCGGAGACAAGGAGATCGCGAGCGATACGACCCACCTCGACCTCGTCCTCGCCGTAGGTGCGCACACCCGCTGTCGATCGGGGTGCCACGATTCCGAAGTCCTCAAGGGAGTCGAGTTGCTCGGATGTCAAGCCCGTCATCCCAAGGAATTCACCACGCTCGACCAGTACGCCAGGAAGGAGACGCGGCGAGACCACCGCCGCGGTGCCGTTCGCGTTCTCATCGACCGGTCGCCTCCGAAACGGGATCGGTAGGTCGCTCCGACCGTGTCCGGAGGGGTGAGAGGAGACGACTGAATCCGGCACCGACATGGGCGCGGTCGCGTCCTCGGACCTCGGTCGCAGGTGCTCGCCAGACGGGTCGATCTCACCGGAGTCGATTCGATCCTTGATGACCCTGAGCGGCAGGTAGTGCTCGCGCTGCTCGGTGAGGATCACCCGAAGAAGCTCGACATCGGCCTCGTAGAACTTTCGATATCCGGAGGCGGTCCGCTCCGGGGCGATCAGGCCCTGGCTCTCCAGAAAGCGGATCTTGGAGATCGTGACATCGGGAAACTCCTCGAGGAGAATGCCGAGCACCTCCCCGATGGCCAAATGGCCGCGAGTGTCGACCTCAGACATCCGACCGCTCGAAGTACACGAGGTGGAACTTGCCGATCTGCACCTCGTCTCCGTGCTGGAGCATCGTGGCCTCGATCCGCTCCTGGTTGACGTACGTGCCGTTGAGCGAACCGGAGTCAAGGATCTCGTGCCCACTCTCACGCCGCAAGATCTCGGCGTGCCGCCGCGAGACGGTGATGTCGTCGAGCATGATCTCGGAATCGGGGTGCCGACCGATTCGGGTCGCTTCTCCTTCGAGCCCAAAGCGAGCCCCCGCCAGACCTCCCGACCGAACGATCAGCGTCCCTGTGCCTCGCGCGATCTCGGCCACCGGAACGGCAATGTCATCGGAGGGTCCGGCAGCGTCTTGAAGCGGGTCGACGCTGATCAAGGTGATGGTGCGGTCGTCGAGCACGTCGAGTGCGCCGCCGCAGGAGGAGCAGAAGTTGCTCGAGGGCGGATTCCGATGCCCGCACTGATTGCAGAACACGTAGGACATCAGCCGCCCACCAACGCCAGATAGGAAGGGGCATCGAGCAACGGCGCCTCGTCAACCTCGCCGGCGAATTCGACGAGCCACCCATCGCCGTAGGGGTCGCTATTGATCAGTGTTGGCTCACCCGCTAGCGCGTCATTGGTTCGCGCGATGGTTCCACTCAGAGGGGCGTAGACCTCGGTTACCGACTTCGTGCTCTCGATCTCGCCGAGCAGCTCTCCCCGTTCGACGACGGCACCAGTGAGCGGCAACTCGATGAAGACCACCTCACCCAGCGCGTCCTGTCCGTAATCGGTGATGCCGAGACGCACTTGCCCCGGCGCGACGGCCGAGATCCACTCGTGGTCCGTGGTGTAGAGCAGACCGTCGGGGGCGTTCACGGTCGCCAACCGTAGCGTCCGAAACGGGCGTCGGTCACCTCGCCCGAGCGGACTCTCGACCAGCGCGCACCCCCGCGCGCACGGCGGGTAGGTAGGCCACCGCGGTGTACCAACTCAGGACGAGGCCCGGCACGCCGAGCACCCACGCGGCGACGTGGAAGAACCCAGCGATCGAGATGGTGCTCTCCGCCATCAGGAAGCCAGGGAAGGCAAACATGAGCAAGAAGGTGGCCGTCTTGCCCCACCAGGTGACGTCGAAGCGTTCCATCTTCAACAGGACGGTCGCCCCGAGCATCATCGCTCCGACCATGACCTCTCTGATGCCGACGGCCAGGGCGAACCACAGCGGAACCGATCCATCGATGATGAGGGCGACGATGCCGACGATGAAGAGGAGCCGATCGACGGTCGGATCGAAGACCTTGCCGAACTCGCTGGTCTGCCCGAGGCGCCGGGCGAGGAATCCGTCCACCCAATCGGTCGCGCCAAGCACCCCGAGCAGCCACGCGGCGTCGCGTCGGTTCTCCTGAGAGAAGAGGAGCCAGAGAAAGATCGGCAAGCAAGCGAGCCGCGTCAGGGTGATCAGGTTCGGGATCGTCCACAGTCCATCGAACATGGACGGTTTGCGGTCGTGGGCCGGACCGGCGGCCGCCGCAATTGATTCCTCGGACCCCGAAGCCGTCACATACCGAGCGTACGCTCTCGTCATGGCGAGCGTCTTCACCCGGATCATCGATGGCGACCTCCCGGGAACGTTCGTGTGGCGGGATCCCGATTGTGTGGTCTTCATGAGTATCAACCCGACCCATGCCGGGCACTGCCTTGTCGTGCCGGTCGTCGAGGTCGACCACTGGACCGATCTTGACGAACGGATACGAGCGCGATGTTTCGAGGTCGCCGGGTACGTCGCCAGCGCGTGCCGACGGGCTTTCGCCACCGACCGAGTCGGCTTGATCATCGCGGGCTTCGAGGTACCCCACACCCATCTCCATGTCATTCCGGCCGACACGATGGACGACCTCGACTTCCATCGGGCCGCCGCTTCGGTCGACGGGGCCGCCCTTGAGGAGCAGGCCGCGGCGATCCGCGATGCGCTCCGTGCCGCTGGCTTCGAGGACGTTCTCCCATGAGCGCGCCTCTCCCCCGAGTCGACCCACGCGAAGTCGGTCTCTCTCCCGAGCGCCTCAGTCGACTCGACGACCACTTCCGCCGCTACGTCGACGACGGCCGCCTCGCGGGTTGGCTGGTGGCTGTCGCCCGTCACGGCCGTGTCGCCCACATGTCCTCCTACGGCTCTGCTGACGCCGCCCGCACTCGTGACTTCACCGAGGACACGGTGGTTCGCCTGTATTCGATGACGAAACCCCTGACCTCCGTTGCCGCGATGATGCTGGTCGAGCGCGGACAACTGGCCCTGAAGGATCCAGTCGCGAACTTCCTTCCCGAGTTCGGCGAGAGCCAGGTGTTCACCGGCGGGAGCGCTGAGTCCCCCGTGCTGGTCCCCCAGGAGCGTCCGATGCTGATTTGGCATCTACTCACCCACACCGCCGGTCTCACGTACGGGTTTCAGCAGCAGGACCCGGTCGACGAGATGTACCGGGCCGCCGGATTCGAAT
This sequence comes from Actinomycetota bacterium, assembly GCA_009924875.1. Taxonomy (GTDB): domain Bacteria; phylum Actinomycetota; class Acidimicrobiia; order Acidimicrobiales; family Ilumatobacteraceae; genus Casp-actino5. The sequence goes on from RFQQ01000009.1 coordinate 17,405, forward strand.
GGGGCTACCCGGACGGCTTCGACCTCGACGACTGCTGTCGGGTCTGGGCCTCACTGCCTCTGCTCTTCCAACCCGGTACCGAATGGAATTACTCAGTTGCCACTGATGTGCTCGGCCGCGTGGTCGAAGTGGTCTCGGGTCGCTCGCTGGACCGTTTCTTTGAAGATGAGATCCTCGGGCCGCTCGGAATGCACGAGACCTCCTTCTCCGTGCCCGACGAGCGACGCGAGCGCCTCGCCGACTTGTTCATCCCCGATGGATCGACCGGTCGCGCCGTCCAAGCCCCGGCGGTGCTCGATCGCCGTAATCCGCCGCGGGTCCTGTCCGGTGGTGGTGGGCTCTACGGCACGATCGACGACTACCTGAGGTTTTGCCAGATGATCCTGAACGGGGGCGAACTGGATGGGGCCCGCCTCCTTGGTCGACACACCGTGAGCTACATGGCCCGCAACCACCTCCCAGGAGACGTGGATTTGGAGGCCTACGGTCGCCCTCTGTTCTCCGAGACCACCTACGACGGGATCGGTTTCGGACTCGGATTCTCGGTGGTTATCGACGCGGCCGCCAACAAGGTGCCGTGCTCAGAAGGTGAGCTCGCCTGGGGCGGAGCCGCGAGTACCGCGTTCTGGATTGATCCGGCGGAGTCGCTCTCGGTCGTGTTCCTTACCCAGTTGCTCCCGTCGAGCACCCATCCCATTCGACCCGAGCTCAAGCAACTCGTGTATCAAAGCCTCATCAACTGATCCCACACCTGTTTAGAACAGGGTCGTCGATGTGTTGTCGACGGGTTCCACAAGGTGCGCGCCCTCGTTCCTGGCGTCGTTGACCTCGGTGGAGACCTCCCAACGGTTGAGGAGATCGTCGGAGGCGGGACGAATCAGGTCCTCCGGCTGATCGTCGGTGTCGAGCCAGCGATCGATCGCGTCATCGTCGATAATCACGGGCATTCGGTCGTGAATCGGTGACATGGTGCCGTTGGCCTCCGTGGTCACCACCGCGAAGGTTCCGATCGGAGCCTCGCCTCGCCGCCAGACCGAGGCAATTCCGGCGACATTCAGCACTCCCCCATCGCGACGCGTGAAGAGATGGGGCCTTTTCGCCGGACGCCCCGCTTTGGTGCGTGGACCGTCGGGTGCGGCGGGCGCCCACTCGTAGAACCCATCCATCGGAACGATCACCCGATGGCGTCGGACCGCGTCCCGGAACGACGGCTTGTCCCAGACGGTTTCGCCACGCGCGTTGGAGAGCCGGGTACCGAGATCCTCTCGGGACCAGTGCGGGATCAGCCCCCACCGAAACTCGGCGATGACGTGGTCGTCGTTCTCCTCCGTCACGACGGGCACGCGGGCGCCCGGGGCGACGTTGAAGCGGGGCATGGCGCTGATGTCGCTCGGATCGGCCGCGAAGATCTCAGCGAGTCGAGCCGGGGTCGTGGTCGAGACGTAACGTCCGCACACGTCAGGGGCGTCCTGCTCCAGGGACCTCCACCTGGACGGTCTCGACCCGCCCGGTGCCCGCTCCTGCGACCCGTTCGGGCTTGGTCCCTCTACAGGTCAAGATGAAGAGGGTTCGTCGATCGTGTCCACCGAGCATGCAGGCGACGGCGGACTGCTCAGTCGGGATCTCCTCGAGCACGCGTCCGCCCTCCTCGATAAGAACGACACGGCGCGCGACGGGATCGGCCGACCAGATTCGACCCTCGGCATCGAGACAGCAGCCGTCGGGGGTCAAGCCCTCCACCTCCGCCCAGACGCGCCGATCCACGGGCATTCCAGTCTCGTCGAGCGCGTACGACGTGTAGCGCGCGGCGAACGTCTCACCGACGATGAGTCGCCCCTCGGGGGTGATAACACTGCCGTTCGGGAACCACACGTCGTCCTCAGCGACGCGGACGGTGCCGTCTGGGGACACGACGACCATCTTCGTCGGCTGAGGCTCACCACCTCCGTGAAGGTCGAATCCAAACGTCGACACGTAGGCGGTGCCGTCAGGGCCGACGACCAGGTCGTTGCATTCGTGCTGGCTCACCCCCGAGAGGTCGGCGTGCACCTCAAGTTGTTCCCCGTCGAAGGTGAGGAGGCGCCGGTCGAGCATCGACACGATGAGCATCCGACCGTCGGGTAGCCAGCCGAGTCCGGAGGGCTGGCCAGGCACGTCGACGACGAGTTGCTCGCTGGTGCCGTCGAGGGTGAAGACGCCGTGGCGGAAGAAGTCGCTGAACCACAGTCGGCCGTCGTGCCATCTGGGCCCTTCCCCGAAGTCGAGTCCCCCGTGGATGATTTCGGTAGCCATGACCTGACACTACGTCGCTCGGATGACGCTCGGATGGGCGGCCACGAGGTCGTCGGCGTCGATCCCGACACCATGGACTTCAGCTTCACCGCCTACGACCTCGATGAGGAAGGCAACTGGGTCAACCCGCGCGACGACACACCTGATCGGGCTGAGATGGGCCGTATCGCCGCCCAAACGGTGCGGCAGGTCATGTCGCAGCGCATCCGCGAAGTGGAGCGCGATCGCAAGTTCG
>RFQQ01000081.1 GCA_009924875.1 Actinomycetota bacterium
GATTGCTTTCGATGCCGAGGCCCGACGCGGTCTCGAAGCGGGCATGAACAAGCTCGCCGACGCCGTCCGAGTCACCCTCGGACCCAAGGGACGCAACGTCGTCCTCGAGAAGAAGTGGGGCGCCCCCACCATCACCAACGACGGCGTCTCGATCGCCAAGGAGATCGAGCTCGACGACCCCTACGAGAAGATCGGCGCCGAGCTGGTCAAGGAGGTCGCCAAGAAGACCGACGATGTCGCCGGTGACGGCACGACCACCGCCACGGTGCTCGCGTGGGCGATGGTGCGAGAGGGCATCCGCAACGTGGCCGCCGGTGCCAACCCGATGGGCCTGAAGCGCGGTATCGAGGCCGCCGTCGAGGCCGCGGTCGGTTCGATCCGCTCCCTCGCCAAGGACGTCGACTCCAAGGACCAGATCGCGCAGGTCGCGTCGATCTCGGCCGCCGACAACGAGATCGGTTCGATGATCTCCGATGCGATCGACAAGGTCGGCAAGGACGGCGTCATCACCGTCGAGGAGAGCCAGACCTTCGGCATGGACATGGACCTCGTCGAGGGCATGCGCTTCGACAAGGGCTACATCTCGCCGTACTTCGTGACCGACACCGACCGCATGGAGGCGTCGCTCGACGATCCCTACGTGTTGCTCGTGTCGTCGAAGATCACGAACGTCCGCGATCTTGTTCCGCTGCTCGAGAAGGTCATGCAGAGCTCGCGTCCGCTGGTGATCATCGCCGAGGACATCGAGGGCGAGGCCCTCGCCACCCTCGTCGTCAACAAGATCCGTGGCACGTTCAAGTCGGCTGCGGTGAAGGCCCCCGGCTTCGGTGAGCGTCGCAAGGCGATGCTGCAGGACATGGCGATCCTGACCGGTGGCCAGGTCATCAGCGAGGAGGTCGGTCTCAGCCTCGAGAACGCCACCCTCGACCTGCTCGGTACCGCCAAGCGCGTCGTGATCACCAAGGACGAGACCACGATCGTCGAGGGCGCCGGTGACTCCGATGACATCAAGGGCCGCATCAACCAGATCAAGGCCGAGATCGACAACACCGACTCCGACTACGACCGCGAGAAGCTCCAGGAGCGTCTTGCGAAGTTGACTGGCGGTGTCGCTGTGCTGAAGGTCGGAGCCGCGACCGAGGTTGAACTCAAGGAGAAGAAGCACCGCATCGAGGACGCGGTGTCCACGACGAAGGCCGCCATCGAGGAAGGTGTGGTGCCCGGTGGCGGTGTCGCGCTCATCCGCTCGATCGATGCGGTCGAGGCCGTCGTCGCGTCGCTCACCGGCGATGAGGCGACCGGCGCGCGGTTGGTCGCCCACTCGTTGTCGGCCCCGCTCCGCCAGATCGCGGAGAACGCCGGCATGGAGGGCGGAGTCGTCATCGAGAAGGTGCGCTCCCTGTCGGGTGCCGAGGGACTCAACGCCGCGACCGGCGTCTACGAGGACTTGGTCAAGCTCGGTGTCATCGACGCCGCGAAGGTGACCCGCTCGGCCCTGCAGAACGCCGCGTCGATCGCCGCGCTCTTCCTGACCACCGAGGCCATCGTCGCCGACAAGCCCGAGAAGGCCGCGCCGGCCATGCCGGGCGGCGACATGGACTTCTGAGTTTCGGATCACTGGCGCGACGCGAGTCGTTCACCATGAAGCCGTCGGGCCCCGGGGTTACCCCGGGGCCCGTCCATGTCTCGGCCGTAGCGTGATGTCGTGATCGCCCTTGTCTCCGCCCGTGCAGCCGAGCATCTCGACTCCGATCTACCACTCCTCCTCGAGCACCTCGAGGGGGCCGAGGTCGCCCACTGGGATGATCCGACGGTCGACTGGAGTCGTTTCTCAGCGGCGGTGATCCGAAGCACCTGGGACTATCACCAGCGCCTCGATGAGTTCCTCGACTGGGCGGATCGGGTATCGCGGTTGACGCGCCTCGTGAACCCGGTCGACCTGGTTCGTTGGAATGTCGACAAGGCGTACCTCGTCGATCTATCGGATCGTGGCGTGCCGGTCGTCCCGACCCGAGTCGTCGCCGACGACGAGGGGGTGACCGCGCTGCGGGCCGCCGGTGACCTCGACGGTCGGGTCGTGGTGAAGCCAGCGATCGGCGCCGGGTCGAATGGCGCTGCCCGACACGTCGACGATCCCGATGGCGCCGAGGAGCACGCGCGCTCGCTACTCCCCGCGGGTCGGGTGGTGGTGCAGCCCTACATCGATGGGGTGGACGATCGCGGTGAGACGGGCCTCGTCATCCTTGGTGGCGAGTTCAGTCACGCCTTCCGTAAGGGGGCGATCCTCTCGGCGGATCGCGCGTGGGCGGACGATCTCTACGTCGTGGAGGACATCTCTCCTCGGGAGGCGACCGAGGCGGAACTCACGGTCGGTCGGCAGGTGGCGAAGTTGTTCCCAGAAGCCGCCTACCTGCGTGTCGATCTCCTGCCCGGTCATGAGGGTCCGCTCGTGTCGGAGGTGGAGGCGATCGAGCCCTCGCTCTTCCTCCATGTCTCAGCCGGGGCGGCGGCTCGAGCCGCTCGGGTGTTCGCCTCGCTCGGGGAGACCCCCGAGGAGAGGCATCGGTAGCCTGACGACATGCGTATGGAGACCGGACTCTGCGTCGTCCACCTGTTCTGCCGACCGACGGGCGAACTTGATCGCGAAGCGGTCATCCAGGCGGTCAAGTCGGCTGAGGCCGATGGCGCGCAGGTGGTGACCGCGGCGATGCTCGGTCACAAGTGCGACCTCGCGGTCATGGCGCTCGCGCCCGACCTGGCCGTGCTCCGCACCCTCCAGACCGGCTTGCAGCGGGGCGGTATCGAGGTGGTCGACTCCTACGTCAGCATCACCGAGGTCAGCGAGTACGCCAAGGGGATGCCTGAGGAGATGCTGCGCGACCGTCTCTATCCGGTGCTCCCGCCCGAGGGCAAGCCCGCGTTCTGCTTCTACCCAATGTCGAAGCGACGCGAGGGACATGCCAACTGGTACACGACCCCGTTCGAAGAGCGCTCCGAGATGATGATGGAGCACGGCAAGTCGGGGCGCACCTTCGCGGGGAAGATCGTCCAGTTGGTGACTGCCTCCACTGGCTTCGACACCCACGAGTGGGGCGTCACCCTGTTCGCGGTGACCCCCGAGGTGATCAAGGACGTCGTGTACACGATGCGCTTCGACCGCGGTTCCGCGTTGTTCGGCGAGTTCGGCGACTTCTACGTCGGCTATCTCACCGACATCGACGAACTCGTCTGAGCGACTTCGGTCAGCCGATCTCGAATCCGGCGGCGTTCGCGATGACGTCGTTGCCGAAGGCATCGAAACGGAACTCGTTGAAGGTGGCCCGTACGAGATCGCCACTCGCGGTGCTCAGCTCGATCGGTCCCGACAGACCCGCGTAGTCGATCTGCAGGCCGCTTTCGACGATGCGCGCGCAGTCCTCGAATGTGGCGCAGACGCGTCCACCGCTGCTGACCG
>RFQQ01000082.1 GCA_009924875.1 Actinomycetota bacterium
CCGACCGACTGCCGCTCACTGCGAGAGGCTGAGCCCGTCCTCGCCCGGCGTGCAATCCGGCGCTGGATCAGCGACGAGACGGGCTATCCGCCGTCCGCCGGGGCGCTCGAACGCGTCATGGAGGTGGTCCAAGGCACCGCAACCGCCTGCGAACTCTCTGGCGGAATCCGTGTCGCACGGTCCAGTGGGCGGCTTCGACTCGCCTCGGGCAGGGCGGGGAACGAGTAGCATCTGCGCCGGATGCAGCCCATTTCCAACCTCGAGGCCCCGTTCCGGGGAGCCGTCTGATGCCGCCGAAACTCCGCGGTAAGTGGGCGCTCGGCATCGAACCCCGCCACTTCACGTGGATCCTGAAGGACAAACTGGCGATCTGCGAGCGTCCGGGCGGCTTCGGCGACAACCACCGCCGGGTGCGCAGGCAAGAAGAGATCATCTGGATCCGAGAGAACGGCTTCAACTACGTCGTCTCGATCATTCAGGCACCGCACAACCTGCACAACTATGAGGAACTCGGCATGCCGTATCGGCATCGGCCGATGCGCACCGACGATCTCGATGCCTGGCTGCGCTCGTTCTACAACGAGATCGACGATCTCGTCCGCGCCGGTCAGCGTGTCGTCGTCCACGCCGAGGAGCTCGGGGATCGACTCGTCGGGGTGATGGGCGGATACATCCGCTGGGCAGGACTGGTCGAGGGTGACACCGAGACGATCACGGTGACCGAGCAGTTGACCGGCCGCAAACTCGACCCGTTCGCCCGACAGCTCATCATTCGAGCTCACGAACTCCGTTGACCAGCCGACCCGGCCGCGCCCCGGGCCCCGAGGTCGACGCGCTCATCATCGGAGCTGGACTCTCAGGACTGGTCGCCGCCCGCCAACTCCTCGCAGCAGGGCTCTCGGTGCGGGTGCTCGACAAGGGTCGATCCGTCGGCGGTCGCCTCGCCACTCGTCGGATGGCGGGAGCCGTCGTCGACCACGGCGCCCAGTTCTTCACCGTCCGTGGCCCCTCGCTGTCCGCCCAGGTCGATGACTGGACCTCGCGAGGACTGGTGAGGGTGTGGTGCAACGGCTTCGACGGCGACGATGGTCATCCGAGATATATCGGTACAGCCGGGATGAACTCCCTCGCCAAAGACCTCGCGGCCCGAGTCGACATCCGGGTGCCCTCCATGGCGGTCGCGACCCGCTTCGACGACCTCGGTCACTGGGAGGTCACGACCGATGACGGGACCGTGCACCGGAGCGCTTCCCTGCTCTCCACCGCCCCGGTGCCCCAATCGTTCTCGCTGGTGTTCGAATCGGTTGAAGGGCTACCGCGAGAGGTCTTCGACGCCGACTACGACCGAACCCTCGGACTACTCGTCGTGCTGGACGGCCCGAGCGCGGTCCCACCCCCTGGCGGAGTTCAGCACCCCAGACCGGGTGTGGCCTTCGTCGCCGACAACTCATTAAAGGGCATCAGCCCCGTTCCCGCGCTCACCGTCCACGCCGACCCCGAATGGTCCCTCGACCGGTGGGACGCCGACGCGGATCTCGTCGAGTCCGAACTCCATCAGCTGGCCGAACCTTTCATCGGGCAGGCCAGCATCGTTGAGGCGCAGGTCAAGCGTTGGCGATTTGCCACCCCGAGACAGCCCTGGAGTGAACGGTGTTGGATCGACGATGGAACGAGGCTCGTCCTCGGAGGTGACGCCTTCGCCGGCCCACGATTCGAAGGAGCCTGGGACTCAGGGGTTGCCGCAGCCGAGGCCGTGGTCACTCTGTGCAGATCACGTCGGTGAGTTGCCGCTCCACCAGCGTGTATCGCGACACGAACGCCTCGCCGAGCTCACGTCGGAACGCGGTGAACGACTCAAACTCGGTCGCGCAACGTCGGGCAAGCACTGGGGCGTAAGGCAACTGCAGGCCGTCGGCGAGGGTCGCGAGATCGTCGTCGAGCGACACGATCGGCCCGAAATCAACCACACCACCAGGTTCGACCGGCTCGATTCGGAACCAGACGACCGCCTCGCCGAGCAGGTCGGCGACGAGGGCACACGCGCCGATCCGACGGCCGATCGGACAGCGGTCCTCCCCCGGCGTTCCCGGCACGATGCGCGCGCTCCGTCGGTCGTCGATGATGAGCACGGTGCCGTTCACGGCGACGCCGTCACTGACGGCGAAGGGAGCCCCGTCGTCGTCGAAACGCTCGATGCGCTCGACCAGGTCAACTCGGCGGACCAGCTGTGCGGCGACCTGCTCCTCCGACACCGCCTCAGGTGCGCCTCCCACCAGAGCGGAGGCGATGAGGAACGAGGCGATGACCGCGCCGACAGCGGCGAAGAATCGGAGGCTGAAGATCTCGCGCATGAGGGCCTAGCGGGCGGTCCAGCCTCCGTCGACGATGAGGGACTGACCCGTCAGAAAAGTTCCCGCGGCCGAGGCGAGCAACAGAAGCGCCCCGTCGAGTTCATGGGGCTCGCCCATGCGCGGGATCGGTGAGTTCTGCCTGATGAAGGTCTGGCTCGACTCGTCCTGCATGTCCTCGGTCATCTCAGAGGGGAACCAACCGGGACAGAGCGCGTTCACGCGAATGCCCTTGCGCGCCCACTGAAGCGCGAGTTCGCGCGTGAGATTGACCACCGCGCCCTTCGACGCGCAGTAGTTGGCCTGCTTCACGGGGGTAGCCCCGACATGCCCGAGCATCGAGGCGACATTGATGATCGCACCGGCTCCTCGCTCAATCATTCCCGGCGAGCAGAGCTTCGCGAGATGCCACGGCGCGGTGGTGTTCAACTCGAGCACCGATCGGAAGAGCTCGACCTCCTCATCCGCGACACCAACCACCGAGGTCGTTCCCGCGTTGTTCACAAGGATGTCGACCCGACCATGGATCTGCTCGGCCTCGTCGACCAAACGCTCGCGATCCTCCGCTGAGTAGAGGTCCGCAGGGATCACCGTGACCCGCTCGAGGTCGGCGGCCAGCTGCTCCAGTCGGTCGCGGCGGCGAGCGGTGATCACCACGGTCGCACCAGCTCCGTGAAGCACTCGTGCCATGCGCTCGCCGAGTCCCGAGGAAGCACCGGTGACCAGCGCGACCAGTCCATCGAGCCGGAAAAGGTCGAGCGCATCGGCGGGCGAACGTTCGGAGCTGCTCATAGAGCCAGCATGTCACCTGCGGTCACTGGGCTGGGGTGCACGGTTGTCGTGTCGCCATCCGCACCCGCGTGGATCTGCAGGAGACGGGAGTGACCATCAGCGACCCACCAGGCGAGCCCGGGACGCGACGGCACCGGTGTCCGAGACGGCAAAGTCGCGCCCAGCAAGTCGCCATCGAGTGTCCCGCCGGAGGCGAAGACAAGTCCGGGTCGCCGATGAGT
>RFQQ01000083.1 GCA_009924875.1 Actinomycetota bacterium
GGATTCCGATTCGATATCGGCCGTGACCTCCTCGAGACCGTCGTCGCGGAGCGCGCCGTCGACTGGTCGAACTCACTCCTTCTCTCGTGCCGCTTCACCGCCTGGAGGTCCGGCGAGTACAACGAGTACCTCTACAACTTCTTGAAGTCACTCTCCGTCGAACGCATGCGCCGCACGGAGGCTGAGGCGGTGGCCAAGCGTCGAGGGGACGGCGACGACATCGAGGACGAGATCGAGATCGGGCCCTTCATCGTGCAGCGCAAGTGCCCCCACCGCCGCGCCGACCTGTCGGTCTTCGGTGAGATCGAGGGAGAGGATCTGGTGTGCACGCTGCACGGATGGCGGTTCGACACCGCGACCGGTGAGTGTCGAACGAGCGGGGACCACCCGCTCAGGATTCGTCGCCGCTCCCTGCGCCCCGACGACTAGTCGGGGGTCAGCGACGCCGGAGAAACGCCGGCGGCTCTCCGAACAGTGTGATCGCCTGACGGAGCGGCACGAGATCGGCGCGCTGATGCTGCTCGACATGCTCGGCGAGTTCATGGAGCCGCTGACGAGCCTCGTCGAGCTCCCGTCGAGCGGCCTCGAGTTCGGCCTCAAGTTGCATCACCCGACGGATCCCCTCGAGGTTCATGCCCTCCTCAGCGAGTTCGGAGATTCGGCGGAGGATGTCGATGTCGTAGTCGCTGTAGCGACGGTTACCCCCGTCAGTCCGCGCTGGTTGGACCAGCCCACGGCGCTCGTAGATGCGCAATGTCTGGGGATGCATTCCCGCGAGTTCGGCGGCGACCGAGATGACGTACACCGCCTGGTGTCGGCTTCTCATCGTCATGGCTGCGTACCTCCCTCCACAGTGACCTCCGCCCCATCGACGCTAGTCGCCGCAGCCAAGGCCTCGATCGCCGACCGCTCGGCGTCGCTCAACTCAGTCGGGACGATCACGTTGACCGTGGCGATCAAGTCGCCGGTGACCTCGCGGCCGCCACGCCGACGTGACACGCCGCGCCCAGCGACGCGATGACGGGAACCGCTCGCGGTACCGGGCCGGAGACGAAGCCTCACGGCTGTCCCCTCAAGGGTCGGGACCTCGATCTCAGCCCCGAGGACGAGGTCGGTGAAGGCGACGGGAACCGAGACGGTGAGGTCGTCGCCCTTTCGTCCGAATCGCTCATGGGGCTGCACCGCCACTTCGACCAGCAGGTCCCCAGCAGGACCACCGTTGCGACCAGGTCCACCCTTGCCCTTCAAACGGATGGTCTGGCCATCGGCGACGCCGGCGGGGATACGCACCGGGACCGTGCGCTGTTGCTTCTCGACCCCCGATCCCGAACAGGTCGGGCAGGGCTTCTCGATGGTGTTCCCGCGCCCCCCGCACGCACGACAGGGTGAGGAGAAGGAGAACGGCCCCTGGTTCTCATCCACGACGCCCCGACCACCGCAGATTCCGCAGGTGCGGACCCCGGTTCCCGGAGCAGCGCCGGAACCGGTACAGGTCGTGCAGCGATCGTCACTGATGAGCGAGAGCGAGGTCGTCACACCGTGCACCGCGTCGGCGAACTCGAGGGTGAGGCGCGCCTCGAGATCGGCTCCACGCCGTGGTCCAACACCCGATGACGAACGCGAGCGTCCCCCGCCGAACATCTGACCGAAGAGATCACCGAAGCCCGACATGTCCGAGGCGTTGAACGAGAAGCCGCCGGCATTCGGCCCAAGGCGACGCACCTCGTCGTACTCAGCGCGTTTCTTCTCGTCACCGAGGACGTCGTAAGCAGCAGCGACCTTCTTGAACCGTTCCTCGGCGGCCGAGTCGCCCGGATTCCGGTCCGGGTGGAGTTCGCGAGCGAGACGTCGATACGCCTTGGTGATCTCGCGGTGGTCAGCTCCCTTATCGACGCCGAGAACGGCGTAGTAATCGGTGTCGAACCACTCGCGTTGTGCGCTCATCGAAGCATCGCCCCGACCGGGTCGGGACGCCTCAGTCCTTCGTCCTCACCATGGCCGGACGCAACGTCCGACCTTTCCAGCGGTAACCGCTACGCATCACCTCGGCGACGACAACCTCACCACCGGCATCAGCCTCATGCGCGACGGCCTCCGCGACCTCTGGATCAAAGGGTGATCCGACGATGTCGAGGGTTTCGAGACCATGGCGCTTCAGTTCGGTGAGCATGAGGTTGAGCAGCGGACCAACCTCATCGGGGTGCCGCAGGTACGCGGCCTCCGCGGCGTCGAGCACCGGGAGGAACGCCTCGGCGAGGCGACCGGTCGCCCGCTCGACCTCATCGGAGAGTTGAGCAGCCGAGCGCTTACGGAAGTTCTCGAAGTCGGCTTGAGCGCGCATCGCTAAGTCCTTGAACTGCTCGATCTCACCAAGCAGAGCATCGACATCGTGGGCCACCGCGTCTGAACCGTCGCCGCTCGACGGTTCGTCGAAGAGGTCGTCGAGGTCGCTGACATCGATCGAGTCCCCAGCGCCGTAGTCACCGACCGTGCCTGACCGCGTCGACTCGGTGCGTGGGACCTCCCCGGTGAAGTCCTCGACCTCAGAGCCACGCTCGTCTCCTGGGTCGGCGATCTCATCGAGGAGGGCGTCGTCGGCTCTGCCGTTCGGTTCCGAGCCTCCCATCGGGCTCACTCGTCCTCGACGATCTCGGCGTCGATGATGTCGTCGTCGGAACCGTCGGCGCTCTGGCCCGAGGCGGAGGTGCCCGCTGCGTCGGCATCACGCGAAGCCGCCTCATAGAGCTTCTGGCTGAAAGCTTGACTGGCCGACATCAGCGCCTCGGTCGCGGACTTGATGGCGTCGTTGTCGCTGCCCGAGAGCGCGGTCTTGAGGTCGGCGAGCGGGCCCTCGACGGCGGCGCGCTCCTCCTCGGAGACGCTTTCACCCTGCTCTCGGAGCACCTTCTCGGTCTGGTACACGAGCGAGTCAGCCGAGTTGCGAATCTCGGCCTCCTCTCGCCGCTTGCGGTCCTCCTCGGCGTGAGCCTCGGCGTCCTTAACCATCTGGTCGATGGTGTCCTTGTCGAGGGTCGACTGACCCGAGATGGTGATCGACTGCTCCTTATTGGTGGCGCGATCCTTCGCCGACACGTTCACGATGCCGTTGGCGTCGATGTCGAAGGTCACCTCGATCTGCGGGACGCCGCGCGGTGCCGGCGGCAGATCGACCAACTGGAACTTGCCAAGGGTCTTGTTATACGCGGCCATCTCGCGCTCGCCCTGCAGCACGTGGATCTCGACCGAGGGCTGCATGTCGTCGGCCGTGGTGAAGACCTCGCTCCGCTTGGTGGGGATGGTCGTGTTGCGCTCGATGAGCTTGGTCATGACGCCGCCCTTGGTCTCGAT
>RFQQ01000084.1 GCA_009924875.1 Actinomycetota bacterium
GCCGTCGGTGCCACCGCTCTCGATGAGGTCCGGATACAGCGTTCCCTGCACGAGGAACTCCGCCTCCGTCAGCCCACCCGTGTTCTCCTCGAAGATCCGCACAAACAGCTCGCCGATCGCCTTGCGTTTCGCCTCGGGCTCGGTGATGCCCGCCAGACGCTCGAAGAACCGCGACCCGGCGTCGACATGAATGAGGTCGATCCCCATGTTCCGCCGGAAGGTCTCAAGGACCTGTTCGGTCTCGCCGCGACGCATGAGACCGGTATCGACATAGACACAGGTCAACTGTGCACCGACGGCCCGATGGACGAGGGCCGCGGCGACCGATGAGTCAACCCCACCAGAGAGCCCGCAGATCACTCGAGCAGAACCCACCTGAGCCCGGATCGATTCGATCTGATCGACGATCACCGACGACATCTCCCACGAGGGCTCGCACCCAGCAAGGTCGTGCAGGAATCGTCTGAGCACCGTCGAGCCGTGCGGGGAGTGCACCACCTCCGGGTGGAACTGAACACCCCAAATTCGTCGTTCGTCGTTCTCGAGCACGGCGACGGGGGCATCGGGGGTGGCCGCCACCGCTCGGAACCCAGTCGGCACCTCGGTGATCGCGTCGAAGTGACTCATCCACACGTCATGGCTCTCAGGCAGGCCGTCAAGGAGCGACGACGGTCCATCGACCGTCATCACAGCTCGCCCGTACTCGCCGCGCTCCCGTCGACCGACGGTGCCTCCGAGTTGGGAAGCGATCAGTTGCGCCCCGTAGCAGATTCCGAGGATCGGTACGCCGAGCTCATAGACACCCGGATCAAGTAGCGGTGCGCCGTCGACATGGACGCTCTTCGGACCACCCGAGAGGATGATCGCGGAGGGTTCCCGCTCAGCGAACTCAGCCGCCGTGAGCCGATGCGGCACGATCTCGGAGTAGACCGAGTGCTCGCGGACCCGTCGGGCGATCAACTGCGCGTACTGGGCGCCGAAGTCGACGACCAACACCCGCTGGCGAGCCTCCGATGAGGGGGGTCCTGCGCTGTCTCCGGTCAAGCACCCGATGGTAGACACAGGAGGTGACTCGGCCCCACCTCTCCTCCCGTTGGCACCGACTGGGAGCCCTGCTGATCGGAATGACGATCGGCGTCGGCCTCATGAGCGCGCCCGCTACGGCCGATGCTCCCGTTAACACCGTTCGCATCGCGTCGCCCACGCAGAACGACGGAGGCGACAACGACTTCCTACCGCCGGACCGGGACCTGACCGAGTGCGTGAGCGCGCTCCCAAAACCCGGATGTGGAAGCGAGGCCCGAGGTGGCTGGCGTCAGACCGCGGTGTTCCTCGCAGTGCTCGGCGGGCTCGGCTTCATCGCATGGCGAGTTATCGCCGGAGCCCGTGCAGCCGGTCGAGCAGGTCCACCAGCACGTGTGCCGTCGCCCCCCACACCGTCTCATCCTCAAGCTCGAAGAAGTGGAGGAGACGATCGGTCGGAGGGCGACCCCACACCTCCGAATGGTGGGTAAGCGGCGACACCAACTCGTCGAGCCCCACCCACATGACTCGCTCAACCTCGCCGCTCGCCGGTCGCAGGTCAGGTCGGCCGTCAACTACCGCCACTTTCGGCACGATGTAGCTGCGGCTCACGACGGTGTTGAGATGGTCGAGTTCTCCGATGACCCGAACCGAACGGGGATCGAGTCCGACCTCCTCCTCCGCTTCGCGGAGCGCGGTCTCGGTCGGTGACTCACCCGGATCCATCCGACCTCCGGGAAAGCTCATCTCGCCGCGGTGATTACGCAACTGCATCGACCGTCGCGTCAGCAGCACCTCGGGACCACGCTCGAAGGAGAGCGTGACGAGCACCGCTGAGTGACGCGCCTCACTGAAGGCCGGTTGGATCGGACGATCGCCGGAAGTCACGGCCGCCTCGAGTCGATCGAGATCGGGTGTGGTGTCGAGCCAGCCACCCTGTGGGCCACGAACCCAGTGATCAGGCCTCGGGACGACTTGTCGTCCCCCTCGGGCAGGCCCGCCGGTCACTCGGCGCGGGCCGACCAACCATGCTCGGAGAGGTCACGGAGCACCTCAGCGAGTCCGGCGGTCTTGAGATTGGCGAGCACCTTCCCAGGGAGTTGCTCCCCGCGCTCCCACTCGTCCCAAGCGGTCATCAGCTTGTTGATGTCGGGGGCGGGACGCTCGAAGCTCATGCCCTCAGCCTACGGATCGTCTCGGCCGGCGTCACCCGGTGGTACGTCGCCATCGAGGAGGCCGCGACTCCCACTGCGTGATCGGAATCAGCGCGCTGAGTAGCACCCCGATCCCGAGGACCACCACCCGGGTGAGAGTGGAGAGCTCGACCCACCATTGGACGCCGAGGACCACGGCACCGGTCGCGAGGAGAACATCGGCCACACGGTGCTGCTTACGAGTCACCAACCGAAAGGCGCCAAGTGGGCCGTCGACCACCGCGACGTTGATCAGCAGGCCCGCAGCCAGCAGTCGAGGCCACAGGCCATCGTCGACTCGGAGCACGTGGGAGAGCAGCGCGAGCGCCAAGACGTACTCGAGCGCTTGGTGCGCCCAGAACGGCCTCTTGAACCCCACGCCGCCAACCTAGGGGCCGACTGACTCCGGACGCGACGATGCCCGGGGCGAACCCCGGGCATCGCTGTCGACGTCAGGCGTCGGAACCGGTCACGAGGACCGGGCGGTCACATCATGCCGCCCATGCCCCCCATCGGGTCCATACCGCCGCCGCCCATCGGAGCCGGCGGCTCGGGCTTGTCGGCCACCACGCACTCGGTGGTGAGCACGAGGGCCGCGATCGACGCGGCGTTCTGCAGCGCCGCGCGGGTCACCTTGGCGGGGTCGATGATGCCGGCCTTGATCATGTCGGTCATCTCACCGGTCGCGGCGTTGAGGCCGATCGCGCCGGACTCCGACTCGATCGCCTTGACCATCACCGAGCCCTCAAGACCGGCATTGAGCGCGATGTTGCGGGCCGGCGCGACGAGCGCCTCCCACACGAGCTTCGCTCCGGTCTGCTCGTCGCCCTCGAGAGATTCGACGACCGTGGCCACCGAAGCGCGGGCGCGGACGAGAGCGGTGCCGCCACCGGCGACCACACCCTCCTCGATCGCGGCGCGGGTCGCCGAGACGGCGTCCTCGATGCGGTGCTTCTTCTCCTTGAGCTCCACCTCGGTGGCGGCGCCGACCTTGATGACAGCCACGCCACCGGCCAGCTTCGCGAGGCGCTCCTGGAGCTTCTCGCGGTCCCAGTCGGAGTCGGTGTTGTCGATCTCGGCCTTGATCTGGTTGATGCG
>RFQQ01000085.1 GCA_009924875.1 Actinomycetota bacterium
TCGACAACTACATCGAGATGCGCGCCGGCGTCGTCGACCCGGACTACCTCGCGAAACGCGCTCTCGCCCTCGAGCTCGAGCAGCGGCACCCCAACCACATCAGCCCTCGCTACAACATGGTGATGTTCTCCACCATGCCCTACGCCGAGGCGCAGGCCCGGGCGCGGCGTCAGGCCGAGCTCATCTCGGCTGCCATCGCGGACCCGTCGACCGACGTCGACGCCCTCGTGCGAGCACTTCCCCCCTTGCCGACCCTCGACCCCCTCGCCGATCCCAACGCGCTGTCGGTCCGATGACCCCGACCGCCACGCACCCCACGACAGGAATCCGCCGATGAGCCTTCCCTTCGAGAACGACGACGACTTCACCTACGGCAACTACCTGAAGGTGCCCGAGCTGCTGTCGCTCCAGCAACTCGTCTCAGTCGATGCCGAGACCGGCCGACCCGAGCACGACGAGATGCTGTTCATCGTCATCCACCAGGTGTACGAGCTGTGGTTCAAGGTGCTCCTCCACGAGCTCGACCGCATCGTCGAACTCCTCGACACCGACCACACCGATGGCGCGCGCCACGGGCTGAAGCGGGTCCTCAAGATCCTGAAGACCCTCGTCGGCCAGATCGACGTGCTCGAGACCATGACCCCGGCGGAATTCGCCAGCTTTCGCTCCTTCCTCGCCAACGCGAGTGGATTCCAATCGGTCCAGTTCCGCGAGCTCGAGTTCACCATGGGGGTGAAAGACCGAGTGCAACTCGACTGGTTCGACGGCGAGGAGGCCGAGCGACTCCAGCGTCGCTACGAATCACCAACGTTGTGGGACGCGTTCATCCACGCGGCGGCGCGAAGCGGGCTCGCCGTGCCGGAGGAGGTCCTGGAGCGCGACGTCCGCGCGCCGATCATCGAGAACGCCGACCTCCAGAGGGCCCTCGTCGCCGCCTCGACCGATGACGGACTCACCGACCTGATCGAGACCCTCACCGACCTCGACGAGGGTCTCCAAGAGTGGCGCTACCGACACGTGATGATGGTCCGGCGAACCATCGGCACCAAGCCGGGGACCGGTGGCTCCGACGGCGCCGGCTACCTGGCCTCCACCCTGTTCCGCCCGGCCTTCCCTGACCTGTGGGCGATCCGCACCCAATTCTGAACCAGGAGAGCGACGACGATGACGACCTATCCCGAACCGAGGCTCTACATCAATGGTGAGTGGCGCGAGACCACCGACACCACTCCGGTCACCAACCCGGCGAACGACGCTGAGATCGGCCGCCTCCCGATCGCCGGCCCGGCCGAACTCGACGAGGCGCTCGCCGCCGCCGCCGCCGGCTTCGCCGTCTGGCGCGAGACCGCTCCACGAGACCGAGCCGACCTCATCAGGGCCGCAGCGCGACTCATGCGCGAGCGCCAAGAGGAGATCGCGACCTCGATCACCCTCGAGAACGGCAAGCCACTCGCCCAAGCCCGCCTCGAGGTGATCCGCGGGGCGGAGTTCTTCGAATGGGACGCGGGTGAGGCCGTTCGCACCTACGGCCGCGTCATCCCGAGCGCCCCCGGCATCCGCCACATCGTGCACCACCAACCGATCGGACCGGTGGCCGCCTTCTCGCCGTGGAACTTCCCGATGAGCCAGCCGGCGCGCAAAATCGCGGGGGCACTCGCCTCCGGCTGCTCGATCATCCTGAAGGCCGCCGAGGAGACACCGGTCGGCGCCATGCACATCGCTCAGGCATTCGCCGACGTCGGCCTACCTCCCGGGGTGCTCAATCTCGTCTTCGGGGTGCCCGACGACATCTCCCGACACCTCATCCCGAGTGACATCACCCGACTCGTCGCCTTCACCGGCTCCACCGCCGTCGGTCGCCATCTCACGGGAATCGCCTCAGACCACATGACCCCGGTCCTCATGGAGCTCGGTGGGCACGCACCCGTCGTCGTGTGCGAGGACACCGACGTCGACGCCGCGGCGATGTCATCAGCGGTGCGCAAGTACCGCAACGCCGGTCAGGTGTGCACCTCCCCGACCCGCTTCTTCGTGCATCGCAGCATCTTCGACCGCTTCCTCGAGGGGTTCGCCCGCCGCGCCGAATCCGTGGTGGTTGGCGACGGTATGCAACCCGGGGTCGAGATGGGTCCGCTCGCTAACCCGCGGCGCATCGCCGCGCTCGAGGGGTTCGTCGATGACGCGCGAGCGGCCGGCGCCGATGTCGTCACCGGAGGTTCGCGCATCGGGACCACCGGATGCTTCTTCCAGCCGACGGTGCTCGCCAACGTGCCCGACTCAGCCCGCGTCATGCACGAGGAGCCGTTCGGTCCACTCGCGATCATCAACCCGGTCGACGGTCTCGACGAGGCGATCGACGCCGCCAACTCGGTGCCCTACGGCCTCGCGTCCTACGCCTTCACCAACCGCGCCGACTACGCCGACCGTCTCCTCGAGCGCATGGAGGCCGGCAACCTGTCGATCAACACCCTCGAGGCCTCACTGCCCGAGACCCCCTTCGGCGGGGTCAAGTCGAGCGGCTACGGACGTGAGGGCGGGTCCGAGGGACTCCACCACTACATGGTCGTGAAGAACGTGTCCCACAGCATGTCGATCGTCTGAACGGAGCTGAAGCCATGGACTACAACCGCCACAACGCCAAGGACTACGCCCGCGAGCACCTCACCGGTATCTGGGCAGCCGCGCTGACCCCGTTCACCGAGGACCTCGCCATCGACGAGGACGGATTCCGATCCAACATCCATCACTGGGTCAATGAGCTCGGCATCGACGGCCTCTTCATCGCGGGCAAACAGGGCGAGTTCTACGCGATGACCCTCGAGGAGCGGAAGCGCACCTTCGACCTCGCCGTGGAGGCGACCGCAGGCGCCGGCCAGACGATCATGTCCTGCTCGGACCCCAATATGGATGTGGTGATCGATCTGGCGCGACACGCCGAGACGACCGGCGCCGACTACATCGTCGTGCACGCCCCAATGCTCCACTTCGCGAAGGCCCAAGACGAGACACTCCTCGCCTACTACCGCACCGTCGCCGAGAGCGTCGACATCGGAATCGCGCTGTGGAGCCACCCCGACAGCGGCTACCTGATGTCGCCCGAACTGTGCAACCGCCTGGCCGACATCGACAACGTCGTCGCCATCAAGTACAGCGTGCCCCGCGACATGTACGTCGAGCTGTCCGGGTTAGCGAGCGATCGCATCCAGGTCAGCACGGCCTCGGAGGCCGAGTGGCTCGACAACATCATCGAGCTCGACTGGCGCCTCTATC
>RFQQ01000086.1 GCA_009924875.1 Actinomycetota bacterium
CCCGTAACTCCATGATCCGAACCTGCCGCGGGCGACGTTCCGCGAGCTGGCCACCGTCCGATCGTCTGATCGGATCTCCCCGAGGAGCCCGCCATGACCACTACCGAGACCCGCATCTCCGGCTCACTGCATATGACCGTTCAGACGGCGGTGCTGATTGAGACACTGACGGCCCTCGGCGCTGAGGTGCGCTGGGCCTCGTGCAACATCTTCTCCACCCAGGACCACGCGGCCGCCGCGGTCGTCGTCGGCCCCGACGGCACCGAGGATGATCCACGCGGTGTCCCCGTGTTCGCCTGGAAGGGCGAGACCCTCGAGGAGTACTGGTGGTGCACCGAGCAGATGATGACCTGGGAGGGCTACGACGGCCCGAACATGATCCTCGACGACGGCGGCGACGCGACCTTGCTGCTGCACAAGGGCGTCGAGTACGAGCGCGAGGGCCGGGTGCCCGATCCGACCGAGGCCGGTAACGCCGAGCTCGCCATCATCCTCGGTCTGCTCCAGCGCACCCTCAAGTCCGATCCGTCGAAGTGGACTCGGATGGCGGCTCACATCAAGGGGGTCACCGAGGAGACGACGACCGGGGTGAAGCGCCTCTACAAGATGGCGGCCGACGGTGATCTGCTCTTCCCGGCGATCAACGTGAACGACTCGGTGACCAAGTCGAAGTTCGACAACCTCTACGGGTGCCGTCACTCGCTCGTCGACGCGATCAGTCGCGCCACCGACGTGATGCTCGGCGGCAAGGTCGCCGTGGTGTGTGGCTATGGCGATGTCGGCAAGGGCTGCGTGCAGTCACTGCGCGGTCAGGGCGCACGAGTGATCGTCACCGAGATCGATCCGATCAACGCCCTGCAGGCGGCGATGGAAGGTCTTGAGGTTCGCCCGCTCGAGGAGGTCGTCGCGACCGCTGACCTGTTCGTGACGGCAACCGGCAACGCCGACATCGTCACGGTCGAGCACATGCATCAGATGAAGCACAACGCGATCGTCTGCAACATTGGGCACTTCGACAACGAGATCGACATGGCCGGCCTCGCCCGCTCGGGTGCCGTCCGCGACGAGTTGAAGCCCGGCACCGATGTGTGGCGTTTCGAGGACGGCCACCAGGTGATCGTGCTCGCCGAGGGACGCCTCGTGAACCTCGGTTGCGCGACCGGCCATCCGAGCTTCGTGATGAGCTGCTCGTTCTCTAACCAAGTGATCGCTCAGATCGAGCTGTTCAACCACCCGGAGAACTACCCGCTCGGCGTCTATGTGCTCCCGAAGCACCTTGACGAGAAGGTTGCGCGCCTGCACCTCGAGGCCCTTGGGGTTCGCCTCACCAAGCTCTCCGACGAGCAGGCGGAGTATCTCGGCGTGGAGCCCTCGGGGCCGTTCAAGCCCGAGCACTACCGCTACTGACGCTCCACAACGGGGCATCGACCCTGCGGCTCAGTCGGGGAGGGTGTCACACCCCTTCCGCAGACTGAACACATGTTCGATCGTGCTCCGGTCCCGTCCGCCCTCGCCTCGCCAACAGCGGCGCGAGCCATCCGCCGTCGCGAGGGTTCTCGTCGGCTGGTCGACGTCGGTCGCTTGCTGTCGCAGGTGCTCACCGTGCGGTGCGCTGGCTGCGATGCACCCGGCGCGCCGATCTGTCGATCCTGCCGGTTCGCGTTGCTCGCAACGCCCCCTCGTCGTCCTGGCGTGTTGGTGGCGGTTCCGTTCACCGGTCGGGCGCGGCAGGTCGTCCTCGGCTTCAAGTTCCACAATCGACGCGCGGTGGCTGGGCACCTCGCCGGTCTCGTGCGGCGACGCCTTGAGCAGGTCGGGGTGCGTCCGGGAATCGACGTCGATGTGGTCACCTGGGCACCGACCGGAGATGCCCGTCGCCGTGAGCGCGGTTTCGACCAGGCCGAGTTGATCGCTCGACATTTGGCCCGCCAGCTCGGCCTGCCGTGCCGTCGTCTCCTCGTCCGAGAGGAGTCCTCCGGCCCACAGTCGGGACGCTCCCGGGCCGAGCGGCTCCGAGCTCCGGGTTTCCGGGCCCGGCTCGACCGGCCGGGTCGTGCGGTGCTTCTCGTCGACGATGTCGCCACCACCGGCGCCACACTCGGTTCGGCGTCGGCTGCTCTACGTTCCGTTGGGGCGCGCGATGTCCTCTCCGTCGCGGTCGCGGGCACCCCGGTTCGCACCCGACGGCGTCCAAACGGGCATCGGCGCCCGCTCCGCCAGGCGGCGTAATCCCCGGGGAGCCAACCGAGCCCCGCCGGTAGGCTCGCTCGGGCATGGGAGTCCTCGACCGCATCCTCCGCGCTGGCGAGGGGAAGAAACTCAAGGCCCTGCAGGGCATCGTCCCCGACATTGGGGCATTCGAGGAGGAATACCGCCGTCTCGACGACGACTCCCTCAAGGCGAAGACCGCTGAGTTCCGGTCCCGCCTCGACCGAGGAGAGACCCTCGACGACCTGCTCATCGAGGCCTTCGCCGTTACCCGTGAAGCCGCCGGTCGGGTTCTCGGCCAACGTCACTATGACGTCCAGATGATGGGTGGCGCCGCCCTCCACTTCGGGTGGGTCGCCGAGATGCGCACCGGTGAGGGCAAAACCCTCGTGTCCACTCTGCCGGCCTACCTCAACGGGTTGAGCGGCCGAGGGGTCCATCTCGTCACCGTCAACGACTACCTGGCGCGCCGTGACGCCGAATGGATGGGCCAAGTCCACCGGTGGCTCGGGCTCTCCGTCGGTCTCGTGATCCCCGGCTTCCAGACCTCGCCGGCCGAGAAACGCCGCAACTACGGCTGCGACATCACCTACGGCACCAACAACGAACTCGGCTTCGACTACCTCCGCGACAACATGGCCGGACGCCTCGAGGACAAGGTCCAGCGCGGCCACGAGTTCTGCATCGTCGACGAGGTCGACTCGATCCTCATCGACGAGGCCCGCACCCCGCTCATCATCTCCGGCCGGGTCGGCGATGCCGCCAAGCTCTACTACCGCTTCGCCTCGATCGTTCGCACCCTCGAACGCGACGTCGACTATGAGGTCGAGGAAGACAAACGGGTCGTCGTGCCGCTTGAGGCCGGTATCTCCAAGGTCGAGGCCGCCCTCGAAGTCGACAACCTCTACGACGACGTGCAGGCCAACCTCGTGCACCAGTTCTCGGTTGCGCTGAAGGCCAAGGAGCTCTACCGCCGCGACAAGGACTACATCGTTCAGGGTGGCGAGGTGAAGATCGTCGACGAGTTCACCG
>RFQQ01000087.1 GCA_009924875.1 Actinomycetota bacterium
AGCCCGGCGAGACCGCCCAAAAGCCCCACCGAGATCAGATGGCCTTCGACAACTTCGACTTCCCGATCGACTACCACGTGCAGTGCAACACATGTGGGCCCTGACCGACTTCACCGCCGACAACGGGGCGACCCACCTGTTCCCCGGCTCATCAGGCGTCGACGACGAGACGGGGCTCGCCCTCGACGAGGCGCGGGCCGAGATGCGACGTGGAAGCGTGCTCCTCTACGACGGCAAGGTGCTCCACGGCGGAGGGGCGAACGTCACCACTGGGGTTCGCCAAGGGATCAACATCACCTACGCCGTTGGTTGGGTCCGCCAAGAGGAGAACCAATATTTGGCCTGTCCACCGGAGATCGCCCGAGAACTCGACGACGATCTCCTCCGGCTCATGGGCTACCGGCAGGGGGCCTTCGCCCTCGGCTACGTCGGCGATCAGACCGACCCGCTGGCGGCCCTCCGCGGCCGCGCCGACAAGGTGCTCACCGTCGGACAATTCGCCGAGACCAGCGCCAACTACCGCGAGTTCGCCGCGGACCTCCCACCCGACTGACCGGCCGAGGCCGGACGGTGCCGCCGATCGGCGCGACTCCCTAACCTGAGCGCCGATGAGCGACGCCCTCCACACCTCTAACGAGCATGAGACCTGGTGGCGGAACGCCGTCGTCTATCAGGTGTACCCGCGATCGTTCGCCGACGCGAACGGCGACGGCACAGGTGATGTCGCGGGCATCATCAGCCGGCTCGACCACCTCGCGACCCTCGGTGTCGACGCCATCTGGATCAGCCCGTGGTACCCGTCTCCTCTGCTGGACGGCGGCTACGACGTCGTCGATTACCGCGACATCGACCCGCGGTTCGGCACCCTCGATGACGCCCGCCAACTCACCACCGAAGCCCATGCCAGGGGCATCAAGATCATCGTCGACATCGTCCCCAACCACACCTCGAGTGGTCATTGCTGGTTTCAGGAGGCAATCGCCGCGCCGAGCGGCTCCCCATCGAGGAACCGCTACATCATCCGGCCCGGCAAGGGACCGACCGGCGCCGAACCGCCGAACAACTGGGTCGCCGTCTTCGGTGGCTCGGCCTGGGCGCGACTCGATGACGGCGAGTGGTACCTCCACCTCTTCGACGTCAGCCAACCCGACCTCGACTGGAACCATCCTGAGGTGCGCGCCGAGTTCCGCGACATCTTCCGCTTCTGGATCGACCTCGGGGTCGACGGGTTCCGCATCGATGTCGCCCACGGCCTCGTCAAGCACCCTGACTTCCCCGATGTCGAGGTGACCGGCACCGTCCTCGAAAGCGAGAACCTCTCCGACGGATCGCACCCGTTCTGGGATCGCGACGGCGTGCACGAGATCATCCGCGAATGGCGTTCCGTGCTCGACGAGGCCGAGGCCACCGTCGGCCGCGACCTCATGATGGTGGCCGAAGCATGGGTGCATCCGACCCGCCTGCCGCTCTACCTGCGCCCCGATGAGTACCACCAGTCGTTCAACTTCGATTTCCTGACCTGCGGCTGGGACGCCGAAGAGATGCGAGGAGCGATCGACCGCGCACTCGACGCTGCCACCGGTGTCGGCTCCACACCCACGTGGGCGCTCTCGAACCACGACGTGGTGCGTCACGCCACCCGCTACGGACTCCCCGACGGCACCCCATGGCGCACCTGGGTGCTCGACGGGCCCCACGACGTCCTCGACCCCGAACTCGGCCTCGAACGTGCGCGGGCAGCGACCCTGCTCCTGCTCGCCCTCCCCGGCTCCACCTACCTCTACCAAGGTGAGGAACTCGGACTACCCGAGGCCTACGACCTGCCGGTCGAGGTGCTCGACGATCCGGTCTGGGAGAACTCAGGACACACCGTCAAGGGTCGCGACGGCTGCCGAGTGCCGATCCCGTGGGAGTCGACCGGTCCGTCCCTCGGCTTCGGCGACGCGAACCCGTGGCTGCCCCAACCGGCCGTGTTCGCCGAACTCGCCGCCGATCAGCAGACCGCCAATCCCGAGTCCACCCTCAACCTCTACCAACGAGCGATCGAACTTCGACGCTCGCACTGGGTGGGCACCGGCCCGCTCACATGGCTCGACCTCGGCGCGGGCATCCTGGCCTTCCGTCGCGGGACGATGACGTGCGTCATCAACCTGACCGCCGATCCGGTCACCCTTCCGGCGGGCACTCCCCTGCTCGAATCCGGCCCGCTCGTCGACGGACGACTAGGCGCGGGCCGGGCCATGTGGCTCACCGACTGACACTCCGGCCCCGGGTGCGGCCCCGCGTTCTGCGATGCTCACCGAATGAGCACAGGAGAACTCTCGGGCAATGTCGCGATCGTCACCGGTTCGTCGAGCGGCATCGGCGAGGCCGTGGCCCGACGCCTCGGCGACCTCGGCGCGACCGTCGTCGTCAACTCGGCGAACTCGGTCGACGCCGGTGAGGCGGTCGCCGCCTCGATCCCCGGCGCCATCTACCTCCAAGCCGATATCAGCGATCGGGAGCAAGCTCGCGCACTCGTCGACCAGACCGTCGAGCGCTTCGGTCGGCTCGACCTGCTTGTCAACAACGCGGGCTGGACGACGGTGGTGCCCCATGACGACCTCGACGCCCTGACCGACGAGATCTTCGAGAAGACCTTCTCGGTGAACGTCTTCGGCACGTGGTGGTTGACGAAGCACGCGATGAGCCACCTGCGACAGTCCCCGGATGGCCACGTCGTGAACATCACATCGATCGCCGGTGTGCGCCCCGTCGGCTCCTCGGTGGCGTACTCGATGTCGAAGGCAGCCCTCAACCAGATGACGCAGTTGCTCGCGAAGTCGTGTGGGCCGGTACGGGTGAACGCGGTCGCCCCCGGACTGGTCGCCACGCCGTGGACCGCCGACTGGGAGGCCCAGCACGCCTTCATCGGTCAGGTCGCCCCGTTGAAGCGCTCCGCGACCGCCGAGGACTGCGCCGAGGCCGTGATCGCCCTCGTGCGCACCCGATACGCCACGGGAGAGATCTTCGTGCTCGACGGCGGGACGACCCTCGCCCTCTGATCGATCAGCCGAAGGCGCCGACGATCGCAGCGACGAAACCGTCGATCTCGGCCGATGCCTGCTCATCGGCGATCACACCATCGACGATGACCTCGTGGCTCCGGGCGAGCCCCAGTTCACGATCGAGCAGTGCGACACCCATGTGATCGCACATAGCTCGCAATGAGGCGCGACCGGTCGCGCC
>RFQQ01000088.1 GCA_009924875.1 Actinomycetota bacterium
GGCAACGGGAAGGTCGCCGAACCGGGCTTGGTCACCGTCGCCCCCGGAAGCGGGCTGATCATGATCCCGCCCGTCTCGGTCTGCCACCAGGTGTCGACGATTGGGCAGCGCCCTCCGCCGATGTTCTCGTGGTACCACATCCAGGCCTCGGGGTTGATCGGCTCACCGACCGTGCCGAGCAGTCGGAGCGACGAGAGATCGTGACGCGCCGGCTCATCAGCCCCCCACTTCATGAACGTGCGGATCGCCGTCGGAGCCGTGTAGAAGATCGTGACGCCGTACCGCTCGACGATGTCCCAGAAGCGGTCGTTGCCCGGATGGTTCGGCACCCCCTCGTACATGACCTGCGTGCATCCGTTGGAGAGCGGTCCGTACACGATGTAGGAGTGACCGGTGATCCAGCCGACATCGGCGGTGCACCAATAGATATCGGTCTCCGGGCGGAGATCGAAGACGTACCGGTGGGTGTAGGTCGCATGCGTCAGGTAGCCGCCTGTCGTGTGCATGATCCCCTTCGGCTTACCGGTGGTTCCGCTGGTGTAGAGGAGGAAGAGCAGGTCCTCGGACTCCATTGGCTCCGGTGGGCAATCCGCGGAGGCCCCGTCCATCAGTTCGTGGTACCAGTGGTCGCGACCCTCGACCATGTCGACCGCGTTGCCACCACGACGCACGACCACCACATTCTCGATCGTCGGGGTGGAGCCGAGGGCCTCGTCCGCAGCGGGCTTCAGCGGGAAGACCTCACCCCGCCGGTAACCGCCGTCGGCGGTGATGAGCATCTTCGCCTCGGCGTCGTTGATGCGGTCGATCAGCGACTGCGAGGAGAACCCGCCGAAAACCACGCTGTGCACCGCGCCGATTCGGGCGCAGGCCAACATCGCGACCGCCGCCTCCGGGATCATCGGCAAGTAGATGTTGACGCGGTCCCCGCGGCCGACGCCGAGAGACCGGAGGACGTTCGAGAATTTCGACACCTCGTCGAGGAGTTCGGCGTACGTGATCGCGCGCGTATCGCCCGGCTCGCCCTCCCAGTGGATCGCGACGCGGTCCCCGACACCCGCTCGCACGTGACGGTCGAGGCAGTTCTCGGCGACGTTGAGGCGACCGCCGTCAAACCACCGAGCGTTCGGAAGGTCCCACGAGAGCACCGACTCGAACGGCTCGCGCCACTCGATCAACTCGCGTGCCTGTCGCGCCCAGAACGCCTCCGGGTCGGAATCAGCCTCGGCAGCGAGGCTCCCATCGCTGACACGCGCCGCGGCGGCGAACTGAGCGGGGGGCGGGAAGGTCCGGGTCTCGTTCGAGAACGAGTCGATCGCATCGTGGCCTGTCGGTTGCTCGGTCATGTTCGCCTCCCGTTGGTCGCCCCCGACAATAGAGCACGCTCCACGGGCCGTTCCCGGCCGGTCAGGCGCGACCGCGCCACTCGGCGACGAGGAACGCGCCGAGTCCGCTCGGATCGGTAAGCGCCTCGGCCTCGGAGATCCGCGACCTCATCCGCAGCGCAGTCAGGTCGGGAGCGGAGGCGTGTTCTTCCCAGTGCCGACGACCCTCGTCGACCAACGCGGTGATCCCGTGTAGCTCAAGCCACTGGGCTTGCGTTCGAAGGGCGTCGGGGGCAGGCAACTGATCGAGCGGGACCTCGCAGGTGATGTCCTGGGCGCCGGGTTCGGCGAGGTAGTGACCTCCGCGCTCGTGACCTGCGTAGGTGCGCAGCCACTCTCGCCATGGCCTCGACGCGAGGCCGGCGGTGGTCGGCGCGAAGTAGTCGAACGCGACGAGCACCCCGTTCAGTCGTTCGAACGTGTGGGTAACGAAGGATGCCGCGCGGTCGACCAGAGGCGCACGCGCGCCGAGGGCCGCGCCGGCCGGTAAGGCGGCGGGCACCGGGTCGAAGGCGACCGAGAGCACCTCATCTCCACGCGAGTCGACGAATGCCTCCCGCCACGCGCCGTCGTGAACGGCGAGGCGAAACGGCAAGTTGTCGAGGAGCTCGTTCGCGAGCACAACCCCCTCGAGTCGCCCCTCCGGGAGGTCCGCACGGGATCTGATTCCCTCCGGATGCGAGGCGCGCTGACTGTCGGAGAGTTCGACGGCGACGTAGTCGAGAGCATCTCGGCAGTCCGGCTCAGCCGCCAGGACCGTCCGCGCGAGGGTGCCCGGACCCGCCCCGACCTCATGCACGACCAAGGTGTCGGGTTGGCCGAGTCGAACCCACTCGGCATCGAGGAAGCGGGCGATCACGGCCCCGAACAGCGGCCCGACCTCCGGGGAGGTGAGGAAGTCGCCTCGGCGACCGGCGCGACCACCCGAGGTGTAGAACCCGCCGCGCCCGTAGAGGGCCTCGGCCATGAAGACCTCGAAGGGGACAGGCCCCGGGGTCATGGGCTCAGAGCCCGAGCGCGCCGGTGAGATCGGGGAGGTCGGCGAAGCGAAGCACGAGACCCGGCAGGATGCCAAGAACCACGGTGCCGCCAGCGGTGATCGCGAGAGCCAGACGGATCGGCGGGGGCACCACGACCGGGCTGGTGTCGCCGTCGGGGGCCGGAGCCATCCAGATCTGGCGCAGGACGCGCATGTAGTAGGCGGCGGCGATGACCGTGTTGACCGCGGCGATCAACGCGAGGGCGTAGGCGGCCGTTGAACCGGCGTCGATCAGGGCGCGGAACGACTGCAACTTCGCGATCCAGATACCGAGGGGCGGGATACCGGCGAGGGAGGCGAGGAAGATCGTCATGAGCACACCGAGGCCAGGGGCGTAGCCCATCAGTCCACCGAAGGAGGAGATCTCCCCGCTGCGCGTCTTGCGCGCCACGGCCACGCAGAAGGCGCCGAGGTTCGAGAAGGCGTAGATCAGCAGGTAGATCACGACGGCGCGCAGGGCTGACTCCGCGGCATCGGTGGCCATCACCGCGAGCGGCATGAGGATGAATCCGCCCTGACTCACCGAGGAGTAGGCGAGCATTCGGACGATGTTCGTCTGACGGAGGGCGACCACGTTGCCGATGGTCATCGTGAGAGCGGCCAGCACCCAGATATAGGGCTCGTGGACACCGGTAGCGCCGTGCAGCGCGAGGTAGAGCACGGTGAGCAAGGCGGTGAACCCCGCGGCCTTCGAGGCCACCGACAGGAAGGCGGTCACCGGAGTGGGCGCCCCCTGATA
>RFQQ01000089.1 GCA_009924875.1 Actinomycetota bacterium
CCGCCCTCGAGCGCCTTGTCGAGTCGGTGGTCTCCATGATGAACTCGGGAGCCTCCCTCGATGAGGTGATCCACACCGAGCACCTTCCCGAGGGCACGCTCGCGAGGCCGTACCTCCGTCCGCTCTACGACGAACCGGAGTTCGTGGTGCGCAACATCTGGCGCCTCTACGGCGGATGGTGGGACGGCGCGGCCAGTCGACTGAAGCCGGCGCCGGATCACCAGCTCGCTGCCGTGGTCGCCGAGCTGGCCGGTGGCACCGACGCGCTGATCGCTCGCGCTCAGCTCGCTGTGAACGAGGGCGACCTTCGGCTCGCCTGCCACCTCGTCGACTTCGCGGCCTGGTCCGCCGGCGACGATCCTGCTGTCCATCGCGAGCGGGCGGCCGTCTACCGGCTTCGCCGCAAGGCCGAGTCGTCGCTGATGGCGAAGGGGATCTTCGCGGCTGCTGCCCGCGAGTCAGAGGCTCTCCTGCCCGACGATGACCGATCCGACTAGGCGCCGGTCGACACGAGGAGCAGCGACACCAGGGCGATACCCATTCCCGCGACCTGGATGCGAACGACGCGCTCGCGGTCGATCAGCATCGCGAGTGCGACAGTGGCCGCTGGATAGAGCGAGACGATCGCGGCGACGACCGACAGCAGTCCCTCGCGGACCGCGACGAGATAGGTCACATTGGCGAGCATGATCAACAGGCCGGCGCTCACCGCGTCGCGGACCGCTGATCGCTCGTAGACCACGGGCTGTCGCCGCCCGGACGTGACATGGACGATCACGAGCATGGGGATGGTGATGAACCGCGCGGTCAGCAGCGGCCACCAGCCGCTGTCGTCGCCGGAGCGCTCGAGCGCGACGAACCACAGCCCGAACGCGGACCCAGCGATCACCGGCAGGGCGAGGGCCGCGGCGGTGACGCGACCGTGAGGCACCCCCACGAGCCCACCGATGAGCGAGACCGCGAGCACAGCCAGAACCGCGCCGATAACCGCCGGTGCTCCCGGTCGCTCTCCGAGGAGCAGGCCGATCGCCACGGGGATCACCGCGGACACGACACCGGTTACCGGGGCAGCCACCGTCATGGCGCCCCGGGAGAGAGCGGCGTAGAACACGACGACGCCGGTGATCCCACCTATTCCGGCGACCATTCCCCACAGGAGCGCTCGCGCGTCGAGAGAGACATCGTCGACGAGGACGGAGAAGCCGTAGAAGAGCGACGACAGAACCGCGAGGGTGACGATCACGAGGGTCGTTCGTCGGCGACGTACTCGGTGGCCTGATCCCCGCGGGCGAAGCCGAGGAGGCGAAGACCAGCGCGGGCCGCCGCCTCGACGGCGGCCGAGGATGGCGCGCTCACTGACACCAATGCGGCGAACCCGCCGACACACGCCTTCTGCACCATCTCGAAGCTCGCCCGCCCGCTGACGAACAGACCGAGGTCGCCGGCGGGAAGGCGCCCTTCGCGGAACAGCCGGCCGAGCACTTTGTCAACGGCGTTGTGCCGTCCGACATCCTCGGCGATCGCGACGATCCGTCCATCGGAATCGAACGCAGCGGCCGCGTGTGAACCTCCCGTCACGGCGAAAAGCTCCTGACGCGACCGGGCGCTCGCCGCGACCGCGATGAGCGTGGCCGAATCGAAGGCGACCATCGGAGTGACCTCGGGAACCGAGGCGATCAGGCCGGGCAGGTCGGCAGTGCCGCACACTCCGCATGAGGATGAAACCAAGCCGAGGCGTCCGACCTGCTGCGGGAAGAGATTTCCGGTGGTGACGAGAACTCGAGCGCCGTCTCCCGCGGTCTCGATGACCTCTACCACCGGCTCGCATCCCTCGGGAATCAGACCCTCGCAGATCGAGAATCCCAGGGCGAGCAGATCGTCGTCCCCCGGCGTTCTCATCGTCGTCGCGACCGACACCGCGTCGACGAGAATCTCAAGCGGGCCCTCAACGAGCACAGTGTCGTCGACCTGATGATCGTCCCCTGCTCCCCGACGTACGACGGTGACCCGTCGGGTGCCACGCGAGATCGGACTCATGTCCATCGCGAGAGTCTGCCCGCTCAGCCGTCGGCCGGGGCGAACGCGGCCACGAGTTCTTCGTGGAGTCGCCGCACGAGTTCGACCTTGTCGATATGGGGGCGCGCCGCCTCACGAACGGTCACGCGATCCACCGAGCGCCACTCGTGGGCCGCGGCGAGGATCGCCTCAATATCGGTGCCGGTGCGTCGGTAGTAGGGCCTGGGTGAGTCCCTTTCCGTCGGCGCGTAGTGCCGCGATCCCGATCGTGGCAGAGGCGAGCACGTCACGAAGCGCCTCCTGATCGAGAAGGCCGTGAACCCGCACCCGGGAATCGAGAGCGCAACGTCGCTCCTGATCGGCGGAGAGCGACCCGACCACGTCGAGCGCCACATCAGCAGTTGAGGCGGAGAGTCGATCCAGCAGTCCCTCCAACCCCTGCCACGGCGCGAACTCGGTGGCGACGAACGCCATCCGAGTCGAACTTCGATGATCAGGAGGAACCGCATCCTCCACACGACATCCGTTCGGGTAGATGAACGTGGGAGGTCGGCGACCGGAGCACCGGCTGAGTTCGTGCTCCAAAATCTCAGGGGTCAGCGCCGCGATTCCCGCGGCGCGACGAACGCTGCTCGCGCCGAATCGACGCTCGAGCGCCCTCTTCACGGGCATGACCCGGCCGCCAAAGGCAGCGATTTCGGCGTCCTCGATGGTGTGGTGCACGGTGACCACATTGCGTTGCGACGCGACGAGGCGGGCTTGGAACGGGTCGTGGACGTTGTGCCTGAGCAGGAGGACATCCGGAGTTGGATCGAGGCTTGAGAGGAGGGCGTAGAAGCGCCGTCGGAACCCGACCCAGGTGCGCGTGTCGTAGCCCGGGCTCGCCAGATCGATCTCGCGCAGTACGCGACTCCCCGAACCACTCACCCCGGTGGGACGAACGAGCATCGTCGTCCACTCCAAGCCGAGCGAGTCGGCCGCCTCCTGCTCCCAGAGCATCTGTCGCTCAATCCCCGCTGAGGCTCGAAGTTGGCCTGCAGCATGAACCACACGGAGGCTCCGCTCTGCGGCCATGTGACCAGCCTACGGGTACGCGTCGGGCAGACTCTTGGGGTGCCGATTCCCGTCCCTGAA
>RFQQ01000090.1 GCA_009924875.1 Actinomycetota bacterium
ACGTCGAAGTCGACCACGATCTCGTCGGACCCAGTCGGCTGCGACTGGCAGGTGAGGACAAGTCCCCGGGCGATCTCGGCCTCGGTGAGCCCATAGTTCACCTCCATCTCGACCTCGCCGCAGAGCAGGCGAGCCTGACAGGTCGAGCACACCCCGGCCTGACATGAGAACGGGGTGTCGGGTCGAACCCGACGAACCGCGTCAAGGATCGACTCGCCCTCGCGCACCTCGAAACCGGACTGACGTCCGTGAAGGGTCGCGCGACCGGTCGCCACGACGTTCGTCGACCGGGCCTCGGCTGTCGTTGGTCGCTTGGCCCCTTCGGTACCGAAGAGCTCGAGATGCACCCGATCAGAGGGCATGCCTCGATCGATCAGCACGGAACGGGCGTCGTCGACGAGCGCGAGTGGGCCGCAGAGCCAGGCGTGATCGGCATCGACGCGGATTAGGCCCGCGTCGATGAGCTGCTCGAGTCGCCCTCGGTCCGGTCTCCCCGACAGCAGTTCGGCGTCACCGTGCTCGCGGGTGAAGGCGTAGGTGATCCGCACTCGGCCGAGGTGGGCGTCGCGCAGATCCTCGAGGTCATCGATGAGCATGGTCGAGTTCGAGGCGCGGTTGATGTAAAGCAGATCGACTTCGGAGTCGGGCTGCGTGGCGAGCACGGTCGCCATCACGGAGAAGATCGGCGTGATCCCACTGCCGGCCGCGATCATCATGTGGCGCTCGGGGGTGTCGGCGGCGGGCTCATGGGTGAAGTTCCCCGAGGGCGCGAGCGCCTCGATCTCGTCGCCGGGCCGCAACTCGCGAGTGAGCCAAGTCGACATGACCCCATCGGGAACCCGCTTCACCCCGATCCTGAGCGCCCCGTCGGGGGCCCGGGAGCAGAGCGAGTAACTACGGCGCACCTCCTCGCCCGCGAACTCGCGACGGAGCACGAGGTGCTGGCCGTGTCGAAAGGGGAGTCGCTCGGCGAACGTGATCAGCGCACTCTCGTCGGTGTCGTGCTCGATATCGGCGACGGTGAGCGTGGTGAATCCCTCCATGATCAGCTTCCCCTAGATCGCCTTGAACCGTTCGAAGGGCTCGAGGCAGGTGGTGCAGACATGGCTGGACTTGCACGCGGTGCCACCGAATTCGGAGATCAGGCGCGACTCGCGCCCTCCGCATCGGGGACAGGCGGGGGCGGGCTGACGCAGGGTGACGCTGACGGTCGAGGCGCCGAGGTGCTCAGGAGGTGTGATGCCCGCCTCGCGCAGCTTGCGGCGACCCTCGGCGGTGATCCAATCCGTCGTCCACGGTGGGCTCATGGCGAAGCGAACGGTGGCCGAGAGGCCGCTCTCGGTGAGGGCCCCGACGACGTCGTCGCGGATCTGCTCGGTGGCGGGGCAGCCGGTGTAGGTCGGTGTGAGCACGACCTCGACGCCGCCGGCTCCGTCGATCGTCACGGAGCGCACCATGCCGAGGTCGCCGATGGTGACATGGGGCAGTTCGGGGTCCTCCACGGCCAAGACGATCGCTTCCACGGCCGAGGCCGATGACGCGGTCTCCGCGCTCACCAGTCAACCCCGGGGTGCGCTCGCGCCAGTTCTTGCATCTCACCGATGAGCCGGTCGAAGTCCTCCTCGTGGAGGCCGCCGAGGCCGCCGGTGACCGCAGGGGAGGGAGGCTCGGGTCGCTCGAGGGTCGCCATCGCCAGCACCTCATCGATGCTCCGGTCCCAGTCGGCGCGCAGTTCCGTCGGATCGGGGGAGACTCCGGCGGTGAAGAGCTCGGCGTCGATCTCGTCGATCTCGAAGAGCTCCTCGGTGCACGGCCAGAGCGCCTCGAGTGCGTTGGTGGCCCGCTCATGGCTCTCCTCGGTGCCGTCGCCGAGACGGATTACCCAGGCCGACGAGTGGCGGAGGTGGTAGGCGGCCTCCTTCGACGCCTTGGCGCCAAGGCCGGCAAGGGTCGCGTCGCTGCTCACCGCGAGTCGCGTCCACAGCGGAACCGCGTAGGCGTCGTGGAGGAACTGGCGGACGATGACGTGGGCGAAGTCGGTGTTGGGGCGCTCGACGAGAATGGGACTAAGGAATTGGTCCGGGTCGCGTTGGAAGGCGAAGTGGTCCTCGTCGTGACCGAGTCCCTCGAACTCTCCGGCGTAGGTGTAGAGAATCCTCGCCTGTCCGATGAGGTCGAGGGCGATGTTGGAGAGCGCCATGTCCTCCTCGATCTCGGGCGCCCTCGTGATGTACTCGAGGAGGCGCTGGGCGAGCACTAGCGATCGGTCGCCTTGGCGAAGAATGAATGTGAGCAGCGGGGTCTGCATGGTCGCTACCCGCCGGTCACATGTGGGAGACGGCGTCGGGCAGTTCGAAGTCGCTTGGATGCCGGAACGTCTTGTCCTCGGCCGGTTCGAACAGCGAGGCCCGGTCGTCGCCGCTCGACGCGGTGATATCGCTTGACCGGACGACCCAGAGGCTGATGCCCTCGGAGCGTCGCGTGAACAGGTCGCGAGCGTTCTGGAGCGCGATCTCGGCGTCGGGCGCGTGGACGGTGCCGGCGTGGACGTGGCTCACCCCGCGTCGCGCCCGCACGAAGACCTCCCAGAGCGGCCAGGTGCTCATGCCGCCACCTCCTCGCGACGGGTGCGCTCCTTCTCGGCGTGGGCGAGGGCGGCCTCGCGCACCCAGGAGCCGTCTTCGTGGGCGGTGACTCGGCGCTCCATTCGCTCCGCGTTGCAGGGGCCGTCGCCAGCGACGACGCGGTTGAACTCGTCCCAGTCGATCTCGCCGTAGTCGTAGGAGCCGCGCTCGGCGTTCCACTGCAGATCCGGGTCGGGGATCGTCAGGCCGATGAGTTCTGCCTGTGGGACCGTGGCGTCGATGAAACGCTGGCGGAGTTCGTCGTTGCTGAAGCGCTTGATGCCCCAACGCATGTTCTGAGAGGAGTGGATCGACGCGGCATCGGACGGGCCGAACATCATGATCGACGGCCACCACCATCGGTCGAGGGCCTCTTGAGCCATGCGATGTTGATCGGGCGAGCCCTCGGCGAGGGTCATCATGATCTGGAAGCCCTG
>RFQQ01000010.1 GCA_009924875.1 Actinomycetota bacterium
GACGACCACGGCTCGCTCGACCTCGGCGTCATCGAGGATGGCCGCGATGTCTCCGGTGAGATGGTCGGCTCGGTACCGAGCGGTGTCATCGGGCCGCGATGAGCCGCCATACCCCCGCTGGTCCGGGACGATCACGCGCAGGCCTGCGGTGATCAGGGGCTCGAGCTGGTGCCTCCAGGAGTAGGAGGTCTCGGGGAATCCGTGGAGGAGAACCACGGTGTGCTCCGGGCCAGGTCCCGAGTCGATGATGTCGATGTCGACGCCGAGCGCCGTCGTGACGCGTCGGCGCGTTGTCGACTCAGACACCGGCCCGGCCGGCCTCGTCGACCAGCTGCGACAGCGAGCGGATCGCTTCGGTGATCAACGTGTCGGTCGCGGGATCGCAGAGCGAGTCGATCCCGCTGCGCTGAGCGGCCAGTCGTTGCGACCGCTCGGCCGTCGCTGCTCGGTAGGTCTCGGTATCACCTGCGGGTGGTGAAGGCGAGTCGACCAGCATTCGAGCGGTGTCATCGGTGATCGGAAGTCGCGCATCCCAGCGATCGGCGAGATCGGCGTGACGATGCGACGCTGCGATCAAGAACCGCTGGCGTTCGCCCGGACCGCTCCCCACCGCATCTCGGCCGAGCACCTCAGCCCAGTGGCGGTCCACGGTGGACTCGTCACGACAGAGTCGAGCTACCCACGCGAGGGAGCCCGGTCGGTCGGATGTCACGCGTTCCGCCGGGCCGTCGGATCGGCGGCGAGCACCGAGTCGTCGAGCGGCGCGCCGGAGACCTCGTCGGTCCAGTAGGTGCCAGCCTCCAAGCGGGTGAGCGCTGAAGCCACCGCCTCCAGATCGTCGGCGAGGCGGTCGAGGGCCGACTGGGGATCGATGTCGGTCGGGTCGACATCGGTAGACGAGTCGTCGGCGGGAATCGGCTCGACAGTCACGTCCTCAGCGTACCCGTCGCCCGTCGGAGGCCAGGGCGCGTCTCCGCTGCTCACGGCGACGACGCGCGAGGATCACCCAGCCGATGAACATCACGCTGGCCGACACCCAGACGACGAGGGCTACCCGCGCTGCCGTCGCGATCGGCTCGGCCCACGACCCACCGGTGGCGGTGCTCTGGAAGGAGGCGATCGTGATCGGCTGGGTGCTGCCATCGAGCGGCGCTGTCCAGGTGACGCTTCGCGCCCCCGACTCGGTGCTGGCCTCGCGACCGTCGTGCTCCGTGAGTTCCCCGGGGAGGAGGACGGTGACGGTGAAGGCGAGGCGATCAGAGAGAGGGGTGCCATCGGACAGCACATCGTCGAACGGGGGCGCGCCGAGAGCGTCGATCAGTCGTGCGTCCGAGAACGACGACACTCCGTCGGGAAGTCCGAGGGTGCCCGACAGAGTGTTGGTCGCCTCGGTGGAGTCGTCGTTCAACTCTCTCGTGGCCTCCGCCGACAGGAGAGGGGCGCCGATCGACCGGAGCAGAGCGGAGAGCCCGGCCGCGTCGTCGTAGTCATGGTCGAGAGTGACGGCGGCTCCACCCTCGGCGGTCGGCTCGGGGCCAGTCAGGACCCAGCCCGCGGCAACGAGGTCGTCGACCGCGAGCCCATCAACAACGCCGGGCTCCGCGGCCACCAGTTCGGCGTCCGCGACGGCGCGAACCCTGACCGTTCCCGACCCGTCAGGGTCCATGGTGACGGCGACATCGACGTCGAGTCGACAGGAGCTGAGAAGCCCCGCCGCCACAACGAGGATGAGGAGCATCGGGCGGCGCACCCGACCATGATGGCCCGTAATCCGACGACATGACAGGCACCTGATCGGCGATGCTCCGACCGTGGCCGACTCACCGGATCATCGCGGCCCTCGTGATGACGTCGTACGCATCGAGGGCCGACTTCTACTCGAGCGGGTCACGGTGATCCGTGACGGCAGAAGCCACGAACGCTTCAGGCTCGCGCGGCCGGTCTCGGTGGCGCACCCCGAACTCGGTCCGCTCACGATCCCCGCGGATCCCGACCGGTTCGAGACCGATCTCACCTCGGTTCCAGCGGTGTTCGGATGGCTCGTCGGCTCAACGGGGTCTCATCTGCCGGCGGCGGTGGTGCACGACGCGCTTCTCGACGGGCTCGGGACATGGGGATCGCCCCTCGATCGACGGGCCGCTGATCGGATCTTCGGCGATCTGTTGCTGATCTCGGGCGTTGGACCGTTGAGGCGAGCGCTCATGATCGCGGCGGTGACCCTCGCGACCCGTTCGCGCGCGGGCCGCTTGGCGCGACTCGGCGTGGTGGCCCACCTCGCTGCGATCGTGCTCGCGGGCGTTTGGGCGACGGCTGCGATCGTCGGAGCGGTCGCCGATCCTCCGTGGATGTTGGGCGGGGGAGCGAGCCGTTGGATCAGCGCGCTTCTCGGTATTGCCCTTGTCCCGGTGCCGCTCGCCGCGTTGTGGGGGCGCGACCTCCGCCACGGGGTAGTTGCTGGATGGTCCCTCGCGGCCCTCTTGCACGTGACCGTCGCCGTTGGAGCTCTTCTCCTGCTGGTCGATCGACTCGACCGCGCGGGACGAGCAGTTGAGATGCGGTGGACGGACGGTCAGTCGACCGGCGGCGTGTCGCTCTCGCCCTCGCCCGAGGCAGTCGCGGCGAGTTCGACCGCCGAAGGCGGGACGAATCCCTCGACCGAGCTGAACGAGAACCGACGGCTCCCCTCGCGCTCAGGATCATCTTCGACGTCGACCACGATGATTTGACCGGCGCCGAACTCCTTGTAGAGGAGTTTCTCGGAGAGCACGTCCTCGATCTGACGCTGGATGGCTCGGCGGAGCGGTCGAGCTCCGAGTTCGGGGTCGTAGCCGACCTCGGCGAGCAACTCCTTAGCCGCCTGCGTCAACTCGATCCCCAGACCCTGCGACTCGAGCTGGACGGTCAGCCGCTTCAGCATGAGGTCGACCATCTGGACCACCTCGGACTTGGAGAGCTCGTGGAAGACGATGATCTCGTCGAGACGGTTGAGGAACTCGGGACGGAAGTGCTGCTTGAGCGCCTCCATGACCTTGCCCTTCATGCGCTCGTAGGACATCGCCGAGTCGTCGGTGGTGAAGCCGACGTTCGCCTTGCGGAGATCCTGGGTGCCGAGGTTCGAGGTCATGATCAGCACGGTGTTCCGGAAGTCGACCGACCGGCCTTGGGAGTCGGTGAGTCGACCCTCCTCGAGAATCTGCAGGAGCGTGTTGAACACGTCCGGGTGAGCCTTCTCGATCTCGTCGAAGAGCACCACGGAGAACGGCTTGCGACGGACGGCCTCAGTGAGTTGGCCGCCCTCTTCGTAGCCCACATATCCGGGAGGGGAACCGACGAGTCGGCTCACGGTGTGCTTCTCCATGTACTCCGACATGTCGAGGGTGATCAGCGCGGAGTCGTCACCGAAGAGGAACTCCGACAGCGTCTTGGCGAGTTCGGTCTTGCCGACACCGGTGGGTCCAAGGAAGATGAACGAACCGCTCGGACGCTTCGGGTCCTTCAGGCCAGCTCGCGTCCGACGGATCGATTGTGAGACCGCGGCGACCGCGTTCTCCTGCCCGATGATGCGCCGGTGGAGCTCCTCCTCCATACGCAGGAGCTTCTGGGTCTCCTCTTCGGTCAGCTTGTAGACGGGGATGCCCGTCCACAGCGACAGCACCTCGGCAATCGCCTCCTCGTCAACCTCGTCGAAGAGGTCCACGCCGGAGGCCTTCACCTCGGCTTCCTTGGTGGCCTTCTCCTCGAGGATCGCCTTCTCCTCGTCGCGGAGTCGACCAGCGTCCTCGAATCGCTGCTCTTCGACGGCGAGCCGCTTCGCGCGCAGTACGTCGTCGAGCTTGCGCTCGAGCTCGCGGAGGTCGGGAGGGGTCTGCATCCGCTTGATGCGCAGGCGCGACCCGGCCTCGTCGACGAGGTCGATCGCCTTGTCCGGGAGATGACGGTCGGAGATGTAGCGGTCAGCGAGGTTCGCGGCGGCGACGAGCGCCTGATCGGTGATGGTGACCCGGTGGTGTGACTCGTATTGGTCGCGAACACCCTTGAGGATCTCGATGGTGTGCGCAAGCGTCGGCTCCTCGACCTTCACCGGCTGGAAGCGCCGCTCGAGCGCCGCGTCCTTCTCGACGTGCTTGCGGTATTCGTCGAGCGTGGTTGCTCCGATGGTCTGCAGTTCGCCGCGCGCCAGCATCGGCTTCAGGATCGACGCAGCATCGATCGCGCCCTCCGCCGCACCGGCCCCGACGAGCGTGTGGATCTCGTCAATGAACAGGACGATGTCGCCGCGGGTCTTGATCTCCTTGAGCACCTTCTTCAGCCGCTCCTCAAAGTCGCCTCGATAGCGGGATCCGGCGACGAGCGCGCCGAGGTCGAGGGTGTAGAGCTGCTTGTCGCGCAGGGTGTCCGGGACGTCGTCGTCGACGATTCGCTGGGCGAGGCCCTCGACGATCGCTGTCTTGCCGACACCGGGTTCGCCGACCAACACCGGGTTGTTCTTGGTGCGTCGGGAGAGGATCTGCATGACCCGCTCGAGCTCGTTGGCGCGACCGATCATCGGGTCGAGCTTGTGCTCGCGGGCCATCTGGGTGAGGTTCCGACCGAACTGGTCAAGCACCTGCGAGCTCTTGTCATCGTCGCCCTTGGACGATCCGCCGACACCGGCGGTCTGGCCCTGCTCGGCGCTGCGACCCTGCTGCGAACCGGCGGGGCCCTGGTAGCCGCTGAGCAGCTGGATCACCTGCTGGCGAACCCGGCTCAAGTCGGCTCCGAGCTTGACGAGCACCTGAGCGGCGACGCCTTCACCCTCGCGGATGAGACCGAGGAGGATGTGCTCGGTGCCGATGTAGTTGTGGCCGAGTTGGAGCGCCTCGCGAAGCGAGAGCTCGAGGACCTTCTTCGCGCGGGGGGTAAAGGGGATGTGACCCGATGGCGACGACCCGCCCTGACCGATGATCTCCTCGACTTGGGAGCGAACCGCCTCAAGCGAGATCGAGAGGGATTCGAGCGCCTTGGCGGCGACACCCTCGCCCTCGTGGATGAGGCCGAGGAGGATGTGTTCGGTGCCGATGTAGGAGTGGTTGAGGAGGCGAGCCTCTTCCTGAGCGAGCACCACGACCCGGCGAGCCCTGTCGGTGAAGCGTTCGAACATGTGCCACCTCTCAAGTCGTGTGCGTGTCGGTTGGCGTCACTCTACCGGTGACCCCCTCACGGTGAGGTCCCGTGCTCAAGGGAGAACGGCGAATTCCTGCCCGACTGTGACGGCCCGCTCGGGTGCGCCTCGGGGTCGGAGTCGACATAGCCTGCGGGCGTGTCCGCGCGCTTGTCCCCGCTCCTCGCCCACGTGGGCGATCAGCGCGATCGCATCGAGCGCGCGATGCTCGACTCGGTCACGACGACCGACGCGCATCTGACGGAACTGGCCTCGCACCTCATCGTCGCGGGAGGCAAGCGCCTCCGGCCGGTGCTGACCGTGATCGCTGGATCCGTCGATGGTCGCGCGGTGACCGACGATGTGGTGCTCGGTGGAGTCTCCTGCGAACTCGTCCATCTCGGCTCGCTCTACCACGACGACGTCATGGATGAGTCGGAGACACGTCGCGGAGTTGAGACGGTCAACGCTCGCTGGGGAAACCTCCAAGCGATTCTCGCTGGCGACTTCCTGCTTGCCCGCGCTTCGGAGATCGCCGCCGGACTCGGCACCGAGGTGGCCGGTCTTTTGGCTCGCACTATCGGCTGGCTGTGCGAGGGACAGATCGAGGAGCTCCGCCACACCTACGACGTCGCCCGTAGCGAGGAGAGCTATCTCACCTCGATCCATGGGAAGACGGCCTCGCTCTACGGGACGGCTGCTCGGGTGGGCGCCATCGTCGCCGGCTTGGACGAGGCCGAGATCGACGGGCTGACCGATTTCGGCAACGCCTTCGGCATGGTGTTTCAGATCGTCGACGATCTCCTCGATCTGACCTCCACCGACGAGCGGCTCGGCAAGCGCGCTGGGCACGACATGGAGGTCGGTGTCTACACGCTCCCGGTCATTCACTCACTGGCGGCTGGCTCAGCCGAACTCGAGGGGCTGCTCGGAGGACCTCTTGAAGGCTCCGACGCGGAACGAGCACTCGAGATCGTTCGGAGTGGGCCGGGAATCGAGTCGACGATCTCGAGAGCGAGAGACTTCGTGAACGAGGCCGTGCGCGCCTGTTCCGTGCTTCCTGATGGCCCGGCCCGCACGGCGCTTGAGGAGGCCCCGGCTGCCCTGTTGGCCTCGGCGCTCAGCCCGACCGCCTGACCCTCCCGTTCGATCCACCACGTCGGGTGGGCGTCTCAGGCTTCGGGCGCGACGCGGCCCAGCAGTTTGGTCACGGAGTGAAGCGTCTCGGCTGCGCCGCCGGAGCTTCTGAATTCGGCGAGCGCGAAGCGCATGACGGTGGGTGCGCCCCATGACGTCGTGGCGATCGTCGCGAGGAGTCTCGAGCCGAACGGGCGTCCTGTGAGCCGCACGATCTGTCGTCCAGTCTTGTGGTGATCGGCGTGGATGGCCCGGACCCGAGGCACGAAGCCTTGAAGCGCGTCCGGGGCAGTTCTCGTCGCGGCGGTCATCACCTCGCCGGCCTCGATACCGAGTCGCAGAGCGGCCTCGATGCCGGCACCGGTGAGGGGGTTCGCTTGACCGGCGGCATCCCCAGCGACGAGGAAATTTGGGCCGGCGACCGGAACGATCGAATCCCCGACGGGCGTGCGCGCACCCTCGGCACGCTCCGCTGCCTCCGCAGGGTCCTCGGCGACTCCCCACCGATCGGCGACCCGCTCGATGAGTTGCTCGAGTAAGGCATGGAGGTTCACCGCGGTCGCGTCGCGGGCGGTCGAGGAGACCTGCACCCCGATGTTGACGGTGTCATCGTCGCCCGGGAAGACCCAGCCGAAACCGGGGAGCCCGTCACCAGGACCGCGCTCCAGGTCGAAGTGGAATTCGACGTTCGTCCGGTCGGTCGTGGTGCCGTGCAGTACGACCCGGAGCGCTGACACATACGGCCAGTCCTGACGCCGCGAGGTGCCGAGCGCCCGACCGAAGGTGCTGTTCGCGCCGTCCGCTACGAGGACGAGATCGGCCGGCTCGGTCATCTCGTGGCTGGCGGCCACCGTGCGAACCCCTCGCACGAATCCGCGTTCGATCACCGGCTCGAGCGCCTCGCGACCGAGTTCGACGTCAACTCCGAGTTCCCCGGCGCGGGCGAGGAGCGCGGCATCGAGACGGTCACGGGAGAGAACGATGCCGGCGTTCGAGCCGGTGTCGATCGAGGTCGGCCATTCGATGCGTTGTTGGCGCCCTCGGGCCATGAGGTCGATCGAGTCGATCGACCGACCGAGCGGTCGGGCATCGATCCCCAACGCATCGAGCAGGCGCACGGCCCGCGGTGTGAGCAGACCACCGCACACTCGACCGTCCGGTGCTCGCGGGTCGCGGCGATCGATGAGTCGAGCGGGTACGCCTCGTTCCGCCAGAGTGATCGCGGCGGCCGTACCGGCGGGGCCGCCACCGATGATGAGCGGCCGCATCCTGTCGCCGCCCGGGAGCACCCCGAGGTCAGTCAGCCCCGGCCGGGGACCCGGAAGCCGGGCCATCACCGACAGCGAGGATGCCGTCGTGCATCTCGTGAAGGGTGGCGAGGGAAGCCCCCTCCTCGAGTTCGAGGAAGTACTCCGAGCCCTCGGAGCACCAGTGCTCGTACTCGTCGCCCCACTCCTCGGAGCCGGGATCGGCGCCGCTCAGGGTGTAGCGCTCGTGGCAGACCACGGAGAGGATCTCGTAATCGGTCAACGCTCCGCCGAATCCGGGCATCGCACCGCGGGCGCCGGTGACATGGGGCCCTCCGGGTCGATCCGGGTTGCCGTAGATCTCGACGCCGGCGACGTTGTAGGCGCCCGTGCCGTAGAGGACGTAGCGCAACTGATCCTCGATGTTCGGGAACGTAAGCAGCACCTCACCTTCGGTGAAGGCGTAACCAACACCGCCGCCGCCGGCTCCACCGTGGCAGGCGGCGCAGTTCGAGTAGATCTCCGCGCCCATCGCGAGCGGGCCACTCGCCTCCTCGGCCTGGGCGGTCACCGAACGGACGTACATGAAGGTCCAGATCGGTAGGAGGGCGAGGGCCGCCATGGCCCAGAACGGCACCTTGCGTCGCGCGCGATAGGCGGCGACGACGGGAGAGTCGGGCTTGCGCGCGGGGGGCTCCGCCGGCGCGGCCGCGGCGGTGCGCGGCGCGGGACCGGTGGCGGCCGGGGTTGAGGCGGCGGCAGGCGCGGGCGCTGCCTCCTTCGTCGTGGCGACCTCGGTCCCTGGACTGTCCGAGCTGTCGCCGGCCGCAGCGCGGCGGTCTCGGCTTCGCTTCAGCAGGTGTTCGGGGATCTCGGTCACGCTGGTCCTCTCGACGGGGGTGTCATCCGTGTCGTGCGGGGGTTCGATCGTCGTGCGACCGGCCCTTCGGGCCGACGCCGCACCTCCACGATAGACGGCGCGTCGGCGATCCGGCGAAACCCGTCGCTGCGCTCCATGCCGATCCGTCGACCGCGTCGGAGAGAACTTGCGCACAACCCCGCATGGGGTTGGGGGGCTGCTGGCAGACTGGTCGTCGACCGGTCGCCTCGCGCGATTCGGTCACCGAGACAGACACCGACATAGCGACCGATACGACCACCGGCCGTCGGCCCGCCCCGAGTCACTCCGAGTGCCGCTCACGCGGTGACGGAATGGCTCCATTGGGCGGTCCCGCGACTACAGTTGTGCGGGAGTGCGG
Organism: Actinomycetota bacterium; assembly: GCA_009924875.1. Classification (GTDB taxonomy): domain Bacteria; phylum Actinomycetota; class Acidimicrobiia; order Acidimicrobiales; family Ilumatobacteraceae; genus Casp-actino5. Next base: position 8,784 of record RFQQ01000010.1, read on the forward strand.
ACGGCCCGGTTCGCCGGCGGCCCACCCCCGACCGATCACGAGCACGAGAGAACGAAAGGCAGCGCGACGAGTCATGTTCGCCTTCAACTGGAACGTCCTGGAGTGGCCCGGGATGAACACCGCTTTCCTCGTCTCGTTCATCGCCTCCAACCTGCTCGCCTTCGCTGTCATCCCGTACGGCAAGCGTCGCCCTCTCGGCACGCCGATGTCGTGGGGTGAGGCGATGCTCGGCTCGACCTACGTGTTCGGCGTGATGTTCCTCGCGTTCGGCATCGTCCCCCACCAGTGGATCGACCACGCCGACAAGGACCTCGGCTGGGACCGCACGAAAATCATCTACGGCCCTGGGGGGATCCTGAAGCCCCAAGCGCTCGATGGCTGGTTCCCGTTCACTCTTCAGTACGAGGCGATCCGCGACATCGTGGTCGTCGTCCTTCACGCCTACTACTTCGGTCTGGTCATCTTCCTCTGGTCGTACTGGCAGAAGCGCGGCAAGGACGTCAGCACCGAACTCGACACCAGCACCTATGGACGCCCACTGGTGAAGAAGGCCTGACATGGCGAAGACCGACGCCAATCCCCCGATGATGCCGTTCACGGACGAGTACACCCTCGTCGAGGTCGATGCCGACTACCTCACGAAGGCGGTCAAGCCGAAGCAGTTCATCCACATCGACCAGACCGAGTGCATCATGTGCGAGGGCTGCGTCGACATCTGCCCATGGAAGTGCATCCACATGGTGCAGCCGGAGGCGATCGTGGAGTCCGAGGGAACTGAGCGCCCCGGCGACGACCCCTCCGACAACGTGGTCTTCATCATCGACGACGACATCTGCACGCGTTGCGCCCTGTGCGTGGACCGATGCCCGACCGGGGTCATCATCCTCGGCAAGGTGGGCCCGGCCACCTCGGCGGGCGATTCCCACACCCGAACCAACAACCATGGCTATGCCTACGGCATGCGGCTCTGACACCATCCGGAACGAGAACTGACATGGCAAAAATCATCGACGAGACCCCACGACCGACCGCGAAGGAGCGCTTCCAGCAGACGGTCGACTCCGTCCAGGGCAGCCAAGCGTGGGCGAGCATCTTCCGCCCCGGCTCGATCTTCCGGAAGGGCTACACCGACAGCCCGAGGAACCGGAGCTACGTCATCATGAACTCGGTGCTCTACCACCTGCACCCGGTGAAGGTGAAGCGTCACGCAGTCAAGGTGAGCTACACGCTGTGCCTTGGCGGCCTGAGCTTCTTCCTCTTCATCCTGCTCACGGTGACCGGCATCTTCCTGATGTTCTTCTACCGACCCGAGGCGACGGCGGCCTGGGACGACATCTCGAACCTGCAGACCTCGGTCACCTTCGGCCTGCTCGTGAGGAACATGCATCGATGGGGCGCCCACCTGATGGTGCTCTCGGTGTTCCTTCACATGGCCCGCGTCTTCTACCACGGGGCCTACAAGCCGCCTCGTGAGTTCAACTGGGTGATCGGCGTGATCTTGCTGACGCTCACCCTGTTGCTGTCGTTCACCGGTTACCTGCTCCCGTGGGACCAGCTCGCGCTCTGGGCGGTGGCGGTCGGCACCAACATGATGGGGTACACCCCGGTGTTCGGTCAGGAGGTCAGATTCGTGCTCGATTCCCGAACACCTGTTGAAGCGAGCCCAGGCGGCTCGCGAGAAGGCCGCCGAGTCGTCGGCTGAGCCCGCCGCTGAGGCTGCCGCCCCGGCAGCTGAGGCCGACTCTCGTATTCCCGCTCATCTCCTCGAGCGCTCCAAGGCCGCCCGCACGAAGGCGGCCGGTGGCGAGGAGGAGTCAAGCGGCGGTGTCGCGGTGGCCGACAAGGTCGCTGCCGTTGTCGCGGCGCCGGCAGCCGGCGGCGGTGTGCCCGTTGGAGCGGGCCCCGGTGGTCACACGCAGCGCCTCCTCACCGTGGTCAAGTCGGGCTCGATCCAAGAGGTCAAGGCGCAGCCGGTCGACAAGGTCCACACCTGGCCGCATCTACTCGCCGCTGAGTTCGTCGCCTCGCTCGCCTGTCTGGTCTTCACGTTCCTGTTCTCGATCTGGGTCAATGCGCCGTTGCTTCAGCTCTCGAACCCGAACCAAACGCCGAACCCGTCGAAGGCGCCGTGGTACTTCCTCGGCCTTCAGGAGCTGCTCACGATGTTCCACCCGATGGTCGCTGGCGTGACCATTCCCGGTGTCGGCATCATCTTGCTGATCTTCGCTCCGTACATCGACAAGAACCCGTCGAACAAGCCGGAGGACCGCAAGTTCGCGACCTCCCTCATGACCGTGCACCTCATGTTCTGGGCGGTGCTCGTGATGATCGGCTCGTTCTTCCGGGGTCCGGGATTCAACTTCACGCTGCCGTGGCGTGACGGATTGTTCTTCGAGCTCTGAGGTCGAGGAGGAAACCACAGTGAGCGCAACCTCAGTCATCATCATCGCAGTCGTCGCCGTCGTCGTTCTCGGCGGTGCCGCCTTCGCGTCCCTCGCCCGTCGCTCGGATGTCCGCGGAGCCGGCGCGCTTAGCGATGAGACGGTCGCCCGCGATCGCGCCGCGCGTAAGGCCCGTCAGGCCGCCGAGAGTGGTCCGACCGCTGCCTCGGTCGAAGCCGAAGGGGTGGCCGCTCGCGCTGGAACCGCCGTCGCCGTCGTTGAGGACCGGGCTCCGGTGCCCTTCGTGCCGGCCGATCCCGAGGCGATCGGCGTCAGTCGCCGCCAGTTCTTCAACCGCGCGACCATCTCGCTGATGTCAGCCGGTATCGGCGCGTTCGCCGCTGCCTCGTTCGTCGCCTTCCTCTGGCCCACCAAGACCGGCGGCTTCGGCGGCAAGGTCCCGGTCGGTCGCTATGACGACATCGTGTCGGGTATCCGCCAGGGTCAGGGCTTCTTCTACGCCCCCGAGGCCCGCGCTTGGATCACCGAGTACCCGGTCGACGCGGTGCCGAAGGCCGAGGGTGTGTACAAAGAGTCGGTGCTCGCTGGAATGCGGCGCGGCTTGATCGCTTCGTACCAGAAGTGTCCGCATCTCGGTTGTCGCGTGCCGCAGTGCACGTCGAGCCAGTGGTTCGAGTGCGGCTGTCACGGCTCGCAGTACAACCGAGTCGGGGAGAAGAAGGGCGGCCCGGCCCCCCGTGGCATGGACCACTTCCCTCTCGAGTTCACTGCGGCCGGCGACGTGCTCGTCGACACCGGCACGATTGTCCAAGGTGTCCCGATCGGTGTGAACACCACTGGTCAGGAGGCCGAGGGCCCTCACTGCGTGGGAGCGAGTGATCACTGATGCTGGCCCTGACCACCACCAACATCGCCTGGTTGCTGCTGCTCGTCATTACGGCGGGCTTCATCGTCTACGCGGTCCTGAACATCCGCCAATCGCGGGCCGAGCTCGGCTCGGAGATCGAGCTCGCTCCGAACCGCAAGGAGTACTACGACGACGAGACCCTCGAGGGCAGCCGTCTCGAGCGGGTTCAGCTGCTCGGAGTGCTCCTGCTTGTCGTGGTCGTGATCGGCCTCCCCGTCTACTGGGTGCTTGAGCCGGGTCGTCAGGCCGGAGCGGTCGAGGCCCAGGAGGAGATCTTCACCGAGTGGGGTCGCCGCCTCTTCGCTCCGACCGCCGAGGGTGGGTTCAACTGCGCCGGATGCCACGGCGGCTACGCCGGTGGCGGTGGCGAGGCGGCGTGGAACGTGACCGACGCGAAGACCGGTGAGGTCGAGGCCGTCAACTGGAAGGCGCCAGCCCTCGACACGATCTTCTATCGATTCGACGAGGACGAGGTGCGCTTCATCCTCGTCTACGGCCGTCCGTTCTCGCCGATGAGCCCGTGGGGCGTCGAGGGCGGAGGTCCGATGAACGACCAGCAGATCGACACGCTCATCTCCTATCTCTGGTCGATCCAGGTCGAGCGCGAGGACTGCGGCGTCGGCGAGGACGACCCGCGGAGTTGCCCGTCGGGGCACCTCCCCACCGACATGCAGGACGACATCGAGACGCGCGCTCGTCAACTGGTCGCCGATGGCACCTACGCCTCCTACGGCGAGGCGCTCTTCAACCTCGACCTCGGTAGCGGCGCCTACAGCTGCGCGCGTTGCCATACCCCTGGTTGGAGCTGGGGTGACCCCGGCGTGACCGGTCAGGGTGGTTTCGGATGGAACCTCACCGGGGGCAAGGCGAACACCGTGTTCCCGAACGAGGACGACATGATCGACTTCATCAGCAACGGTTCGGTCTACGGCGCGAAGTACGGCGTCCAGGGCCAGGGGAGCGGCCGGATGCCCGGCTTCGGTGCATTGCTCACCGATGAGCAGCTCACCGCCGTCGTCGAGTACGTGCGGGGTCTGTGATGGTGTCGATGCTGCTCGCCGTCAACTGGGAACCCGAGCTCCGTGGTCTTCTCACGGTCGTTCTCGGACTGATCGCCTTCATGGGCTCGGTGTACCTCATCCTCGGGACCAACCTCGGTGCCCGCCTCGGCTTCCTCGTCGCGCTCACCGGTCTCGCCGGATGGATGGCGCTGATGGGAGCCATCTGGTGGATCTACGGCATCGGCTTGAAGGGCGAGGATCCGTCGTGGCATCAGGTGCCCGGGCGCACCGTGATTCAAGACCCCGATGGTCTCTATCAGGCCGGCGTGTTCGAGCAGCGGCTCGCCGTGTCCCCTGACGCTCCGCTCGACGTGCTGGCCGATGGCATCGTCGACCAGTTCGTCGACGAGGGATGGCGCGTGGTCGGTGAGGCCGAGCCGGCGTTCGGTCAAGCTGAGGCTTCGGCGACGGTGTTCCTCGAGGAGGAGGGCGCGTTCGCGCCCGGCGAGTTCGACGTGACCCATGTCTACGAGGTCGGCGGCGAGGCGTATCCGAAGCTCTTCGGTCTCGATGCCCTCGATCAGATCGCGTTCTTCCACAAGCCGTACTACACCGTGGTCGAGGTGGCGCCGTATCTGCCGCTGAGGGAGGAGCCGGGTCGCGCTCCGTCCCCGCCCGAGATCGATTCGAGCCGCGAGCGTCAGTACGTCTACATGATCCGAGATCTCGGCTCGCGGCGCGAGCCGGCGGCGCTTATCACGATCGGATCGACGATCGTGTTCCTCGCGCTCTGCTGGATGCTTCACCGACGTGATCGGTTCGTGGCTGAGAACCTCGAACGGAAGGCACTCGCCACGTCGGCGTGACCTCGACGATGTCCCAGTACCTCCCCATCGTCGTCCTCCTCATCCTGGCGACGCTCTTCGGAGCGTTGAGCTTCGTGGCATCCCGACTGCTGGCGCCTCGCCGTCCCTCGGTGGCCAAAGAAGCGCCCTACGAATGCGGGATCGTGCCGAGCCGTGAGCCTCCCGAGCGCTTCCCGGTGAGCTTCTACATCGTGGCGATGCTCTTCATAATGTTCGATATCGAGATCATCTTCCTCTACCCCTACGCGGTGGAGCGCGGTGCTCTCGGCGCCTTCGGTTTCTGGGCGATCCTCGGCTTCTCGCTGGTGTTCTTCCTCACCTTCGTCTACGAGGTGGCCCGGGGTGGACTCGACTGGGGCCCTCTCCAGCGCTACCGCGACCTGAGTGTCGACGCGCGCATGGTCTCAGCGAATCGCGACTCGTCCTCGACGATCCGTCGGGTCGGCCTCGAAGGTCGAGCAGGTGGTGGATCGGAGGCGGCCGCCTAGTCGGCCGAGCGCTATGGGAGTGGTTGGCGACGTACTGTCCGACGGCCTCGGGGGCCTGTCGCACAACGTGATCACCGGTCGGATCGAGGATCTGGTCAAGTGGGCGCGATCGCGCTCGTCATGGCCAGCCTCCTTCGGTCTGGCGTGCTGCGCCATCGAGATGATGGCCACCGGCGCCGCGCACTACGACATCTCCCGCTTCGGGATGGAGGTGTTCCGGGCATCACCGCGTCAAGCGGACATCATGATCGTCGCCGGTCGCGTGAGCCAGAAGATGGCACCCGTGCTCCGTCAGGTCTACGACCAGATGATGGAGCCGAAGTGGGTCATCTCCATGGGGGTGTGCGCCTCGAGTGGAGGCATGTTCAACAACTACGCGATCGTGCAGGGCGTCGATCAGATCGTGCCGGTCGACGTCTACGCGCCCGGTTGCCCCCCAACCCCGGAGACGCTCATCCACGCGATCGAGACCCTTCACGGGCTGATCGAGAGCGGGGAGATCATGCGTCGCCGCGAGGTGACCGGCGCGGGTGCCGATGTCCACGTCGAGGAGATCCCCGCCACCTCGGTTCCTGTCCTCCTCGGAAGCAGCTGACATGAGTGCCGAGGTGACGACCGACGGGACCGAAATGTCCGAGGACGAGGTGACACTTCTCCACGGGTGTCCGCTCGTCGACTCACGGGGACAGCAGGTCCTCTTCGTTTCACGCGACCGGTACCTCGAGGTGCTGCGCCTCCTCACCGACGAGGGGTTCGCGATGTGCGTCGATCTCACCGCCGTCGATTACTCGAGGTTCATGACCCGCGAACTCCCTGATGGTGTCACGGCCGAGCGGTTCGAGGTCGTCGTCAATCTGCTCGATATCTCGGCTCGACGCCGGCTGCGGATTCGGGTGCAGGTGCCCGAGAACGATCCGTCCGTGCCAAGTCTCTTCGACCTCCACCCGGGCACCGAGGCGATGGAGCGAGAGGTCTTCGACATGTTCGGCATCGCGTTCAGCGACCACCCGGATCCCTCGAGAATCCTGATGCCCGAGGACTGGATCGGGCATCCCCTCCGGAAGGACTATGAGACCGGTTCGATTCCGGTCCAGTTCAAGGGGGCGCCGTCGTGACCATGATCGCCAATGAGGGCGCCCAGGAGATGCGCCCCCGCTCGGAGTTGAGCGCTCGCGAGCTCTTCCGCGAAGTCGGCGCGGTTCTCCGCATGAGCGAGGCCGAGGCCAGTGCGCTCGGCGACCTCCCTGAGGATCCCGAAGACGACCAGACGATGGTCATCAACATGGGCCCTCAGCACCCGTCCACCCACGGTGTGCTTCGTCTCATGCTCGAGCTTCAAGGGGAGACCGTGCTCCGGTGCAAGCCGATCATCGGCTACCTGCACACCGGGATGGAGAAGACCGCCGAGCAGCTGACCTTCATGCAGGGCGGCACCAACGTGACGCGGATGGACTACCTGAGTCCGCTCAACAACGAGCTCGTCTTCTCGCTTGCCACCGAGAAGCTCCTCGGTATTGACGGTGATATTCCCGAGCGAGCCGTTTGGATGCGCATGCTCCTCTCCGAGCTCAACCGGATGAGTTCGCACCTGCTGTTCATGGCGACGAACGGCATGGACCTCGGCGCCGTATCGATGATGATCTACGGCTGGCGCGAGCGCGAGGAAGTGCTCCGCTTCTTCCAGAAGGTCACCGGTCTGCGGATGAACCACAACTTCATCCGGCCCGGCGGCCTCGCCGCCGACCTCCCCGCGGGATGGCGCGACGACGTGCTCCGACTGCTCGACATGCTCCCCGATCGACTCGAGGAGTACGACGTCTTGATGACCGGTCAGCCCATCTGGCGCGAGCGGCTCCAGGGTGTCGGCGTCATCACCCCGACGGAGGCCCTCGCCCTCGGCGCGACCGGTCCGATCCTGCGCTCGACTGGTGTCGAGTGGGACCTTCGGCGCGATATGCCGTACCTCCATTACGACGAGGTCGAGTTCGATGTGGTGGTCGGCACCTACGGCGACGCCTTCGACCGCTACGCCATTCGTCTCAACGAGATTCGCGAGTCGATGCGCATCGTGCGCCAGATTCTCGACCGCATGCCCTCGGGTGACTACCGCATCCAAGACAAGAAGGTCACGCCGCCGCCCCGCGCACGCATCGACGAGTCGATGGAGGCGCTGATCCATCACTTCAAGATCTTCACCGAGGGGTTCCGAGTCCCCGAGGGCGAGGTCTACGTCGGTATCGAGAGTCCTCGCGGGGAGATCGGCTGCTACATCGCGAGCGACGGATCGCCGACCCCGTATCGGATGCACATGCGCGCGCCCTCGTTCGTGAACATCCAGTGTCTTCCGCACATGATGCGGGGCGGTCTCGTAGCCGACGCTGTCGCCGTCATCTCGAGCGTTGACCCGGTGCTCGGGGAGGTCGACCGATGAGTCGCTTCAGCCCGGAGAATCTCACCCTCGCTCGCGAGATCATCGGCCGGTACCCGCGACCGAAGTCGGCGCTGATCCCACTCCTCCACCTTTCCCAAGAGCAGGAGGGCTGGATATCCGAGGAGGCGATGCGCGAGATCGCCGAACTGGTTGGCGTGACGCCCGCCGAAGTGCGAGGCACCGGCACCTTCTACGAGATGTTCCACTTCGAGCCGATCGGGCGCTACCTGCTGAACATCTGCGGCACCATGTCCTGCGCGCTGATGGGCGCAGGCGATCTGCTCCACGCTGCCGAGGAGGAACTTGGCATCCGCGCCGGTGGCACCACCCCAGATGGGCTCATCACCTTGCATCGCGCGGAGTGCCAGGCGGCCTGCACCGAGGCGCCGTGCCTGCAGGTCAACTATCGCTACCGGTTCCGCGTCACCCCGGACGGGGTACGCGAGTTGATCGGTGACCTCCGATCGGGGGCGCTGGCCGGGGAGATCCCGCCGCACGGCACCTTGGCCACCGTCCGCCAGCACATCCCGGCTGACCGAGCGGTTGGCGCCGTAGATCCTGACGAGGACACCTCACCCCCGAGCTGGGTTCCCGTGAGCGTCGAGGGGGCGTCATGAGCGCCGAGACCTACCCCTGGGCTCCCGGTTTCGTCGCCGGTGACCGCCCGAAGATCGTTACATCCCGGTTCGCTCACGAGGACTCCCACACCCTTGAGCGCTATCTCGCGACTGGTGGCTACGAGGGATTGCGCGCCGCGCTCGCCAAGTCACCGAGCGAGGTGCACGAGCAGGTGCGTGGCTCGACGCTTCTCGGCCGCGGCGGCGCCGGCTTCCCCGCTGGAGTCAAGTGGGGCCTCACCCCCGAGGGAGTGTTCCCGCGCTACCTCGTCGTGAACGGTGACGAGTCCGAGCCCGGCACCTACAAGGACCGCCTGCTCATGGAGCGCGATCCGCATCAGTTGATCGAGGGTTGCCTTATCGCCTGCTACGCGGCCGGGCTGTCGCGGTGCTTCCTGTACATCCGAGGTGAGATGGCCCTCGCCCAAGAGCGCGTCGCGACCGCCCTCAACGAGGCGTACGCCGCCGGCTACATCGGGCGCGACATCCTCGGCTCGGGTTTCGGTGTCGACATCGTTCTGCACTGGGGTGCTGGCGCGTACGTCGTCGGTGAGGAGACCGCGCTCATCGAGTCGCTCGAGGGCAACCGCGGCATGCCGCGCCTCAAGCCGCCGTTCTTCCCGGCGGCTATTGGGCTGTACGGCAAGCCAACGATCGTCAACAACGTCGAGACCCTTTCCAATCTGCCGTTCATCGCTGCGAACGGCGCGGAGGCGTACACCGCGATCGGCACCGAGACCTCCCCGGGTACCCGCATGGTGGCGGTGTCCGGCCATGTGCGACGCCCTGGCGTCTACGAGATCGTGAACGGGACGACAACCTTCCGCGACCTGCTCTACGGCGAGGAGTTCTGCGGAGGGATCCGCGACGGCAATGACCTGAAGGCCTTCGTGCCCGGAGGTGGGTCCGCCCCGTGGTTCCTGCCGGATCAACTCGACCTCCCCTTCGAGGGCCGCCAGGTCGGCGCCGCCGGTTCGATGCTCGGGTCGGGCGCGATCATGGTGATGGATTCGACGACCGACATCCCCGCAGCCGCGCTCACG
>RFQQ01000091.1 GCA_009924875.1 Actinomycetota bacterium
ACGCCGCGCTCGCCGAGAAGTACGGCGTCACCTTCGACGACGACGACGACAGCGACGACTGACCGACGTCACCTCGGCGTCAGGTCCGGCCGGTGTCTCCCCGGCGCACCGTGGGGTGCGCGACGGGCACCCAGTCGGCTCGTTCGATCTGCGTCACCATCCGGTCGTATACCTCTTGGCCGACGAGCTCAACGATCTCGTCTCGAGAGGCGATGTACACGGGGTCTGAGCCGCTGAAGGCCTCGGTCGCCTCGGTGCACCACCAGTGGAACTCCCGGCCGCCCTCGCCCCAGTCGCGGCGCTTCCATTCGCGTAGCCGCGAGATGACATGGCCCTCGTCGTCGGTGGAGTGCTCGAGGCGGATCGGCACCTGCCAACAGACATTCGGCTTCCAGTCGAGGGGTCGTTCGCCGGCACGCATCGCCGCGATATGCAGCGAGCAGCCGGCACCGGCGGGAAATCCGGGACGGTTGAGGAAGATGCATGCGTCCTCGACGACCCTGGTCGTCGTGACCGGCGTGCCGTCGTCGGCGTCGTCGCCAGCGGCGAGGAAGCCTTTCTTGACCGCTTTGCTATGGAACTGCATCACCTCGGCGTCGAGGCGGGTGAAGGCGCGAACCACGTTCTGCACGTCCTCGTCATCGACGAAGTGCGCCCCGTAGCTGCAGCACCCCTGCGCGAGCTCGGTGGCGTCACCGTCGAGGATCCCCTGACAGCCGTCCCCGTAGATGCAGCGGTGGTTCGAGCGCAGGTAGGTGGCATCGAACATCCACGTGCGGTCCTCGGTCGAATCGCCGAACGAGATCCACTCGTGGATGTCGTCGATGTCGTCGACTGGCTCGGTGCCCGGTCGGGAGGGCTCGCCGCTCGCCACGGGGCCGAGGGTAGCGGCGTCGGTAGGATCGGCACTCCGATGTCCACCTCGAATTCACCCAGTGTCAATGGTCTCTCAGCATCGGTCACGGCCGACGGCCTGAGGTCGTCGTTCCTCGACTTCTTCCGTGAGCGCGACCACTCGGTGGTCGACTCGGCCAGCCTCATCCCTCACGACCCGTCGATCATGTTCACCGTGGCGGGCATGGTGCCGTTCAAGCCCTACTTCGTCGGTGACGAGGTCCCGCCTTACTCGCGCGCGGTGAGTTCGCAGAAGTGCGCTCGGGCCGGCGGCAAGCACAACGACCTCGATGACGTGGGACGGACGAAACGTCACCTCGTCTTCTTCGAGATGCTTGGCAACTTCTCGTTCGGCGACTACTTCAAGTCCGAGATCATCCCGTGGAGTTGGGAGCTCGTGACCGAGGGGTGGGGCTTCGACGGCGACCGGCTCTGGATCACGGTCCATGAATCCGATGACGAGGCCGAGGCCATCTGGCATGAGGAGGTCGGCGTCCCGCTCGATCGCATCCAACGCCTCGGTGACAAGGACAACTTCTGGCAGATGGGCGACACGGGGCCGTGCGGCCCGTGCAGCGAGATTCACATCGATCGCGGTCCGGCGTTCGGGCCCGAAGGTGGCCCGCTCACCGATCCGACCGGCGACCGCTACATGGAGTTCTGGAACCTCGTCTTCATGCAGTTCAACCAGTCTGAGGACGGCAGCCGGACGCCCCTTCCGAAGCCCTCGGTCGACACCGGCGCCGGACTTGAGCGGATCCTCGCCCTGCTCCAGGGGGTCGACTCGGTGTGGGAGACCGACCTGATGGCGCCGCTCCTCGACCGGGCCTGCTCGCTCACGGGACGGACGTACCGACCAGGCGTGTACGACGACCGCGATTCCTTCGCCATGCGCGTGCTCGCCGAGCATGCCCGCTCGGCGACCATGCTCGTCAACGACGGGGTGTTCCCCTCCAACGAGGGCCGCGGATATGTGCTGCGTCGCATCCTTCGTCGCGCGGTCCGCTACGCCTTCCTGCTCGGCACCGATCGCCTCGTGATGCCCGACCTATCCGCTGAGGCGATCAAGGTGATGGGTGGGGCGTATCCCGATGTCGCGCGCAACGCTGACTTCATCACCAGCGTGCTCGGTAAGGAGGAGGAGCGCTTCCGCCACACCCTGAAGACCGGTCTCGGCATCCTCGATGGCGAATTGACCGACGGCGGAACACTCTCGGGCTCCACGGCCTTCCTACTGCACGACACCTACGGGTTCCCGCTGGAACTCACTGAGGAGATCGCTGGGGAGCGTTCCGTCTCGGTCGATCTCGCCGGATTTACCGCCGAGATGGAGGCTCAACGTGAGCGGGCGAAGGCCGCGCGTCGCGACGGCTCCGCGGGCGAGTCGATGATCGAGTCGTATCGCGATGTGCTGGAGCGCTTCGGAACGACCGTGTTCACCGGCTACGCCGAGGACGTCTCCGAGGCTCGCGTGCTCGAGCTGCTCGAGGTCGACGGCCCCGACGGCGAGGCCCTCCTCGAGGTGTTCCTCGACCGCACCCCGTTCTACGCCGAGGCCGGTGGCCAGATCGGCGACACCGGCACGATCACCACGCCATCGGGAACCCTCGAGGTGCTCGACACCACCTACGCCCTCCCCAACTTGCGACGCCACCTGGCCCGACGGGTGGCTGGGGTGGTCGAGGCCGGCGAGACCGCGTCCGCGGCGATCGACGTCGGTCGGCGGTCGGCGATCCGCCGCAATCACACCGGTACCCATGTCCTTCACTGGGCGTTGCGATCCGTGCTCGGTGAGCACGTGAAGCAGGCCGGTTCACACGTTGGCCCTGATCGACTTCGCTTCGACTTCTCGCACTACGCGGCGGTGACCGCCGAGGAGATCGCCGAGATCGAGCGGCTGGCCAACTCCCAGACGCTCTCCAATAGTTCGGTGCGAGCCTTCGAGACCACCAAGGACGAAGCGGAGTCCCTCGGCGCGATTGCCTTCTTCGGCGACAAATACGGCGATGTCGTGCGAGTCCTTGAGGCCGGTTCCTCCGTGGAGCTGTGCGGCGGCACACACGTGCGGGCGACCGGTGACATCGGCACCATCAAGATCGTCGCCGAGTCGTCGATCGGGTCAAACCTGCGCCGCATCGAGGCCGTTACCGGCGAGGCGCCGGTGGC
>RFQQ01000092.1 GCA_009924875.1 Actinomycetota bacterium
CTCGAGGGGGAACTCACGCTTGGCCATTGCAGGTCACTTCCGTTCGGTGTTCGATCTGTGTGTTGTCAAAGGGCGGGGTGGAGGTGAAGGGCGGACCCGTCACCACCGATAGTGGGCGAAGGCCTTGTTGGACTCGGCCATCTTCTGCATGTCGTCACGCTTCTTCATGGCCGCGCCAAGACCGTTGGCGGCGTCCATGATCTCGGCGGCGAGGCACTCGGCCATCGTCCGCTCGCGGCGGGCGCGGCTGAAGTCGACCAGCCAGCGGATCGCCAGGGTGGACGCGCGACGAGGACGGACCTCGACGGGCACCTGGTAGGTCGCGCCACCAACTCGGCGGCTGCGCACCTCGAGGGGAGGCTTCACGTTCTCGACGGCCCGCTTCAGCGTGTCGAGGGAGTCGTCACCCGTGCGGGAGGCGATGAGATCCATGGCGTCATAGACGATGCGCTCAGCGACGCTGCGCTTCCCGTGCAGCATGACCTTGTTGATCAGCTGCGTGACGAGTGGCGAGCGGTGGATGGGGTCAGCGACGAGTTCGCGACGGGGGGCGGGTCCCTTACGAGGCATGGGTCTTACTTCTCCACCTTCGCGCCGTAGCGGCTACGGGCCTGCTTGCGATTCTTTACGCCGGCGGCATCGAGGGCGCCACGGATGATCTTGTACCGCACACCCGGGAGGTCGCGAACGCGACCCCCGCGCACGAGCACGATCGAGTGCTCCTGGAGGTTGTGGCCCTCACCGGGGATGTAGGCCGTCACCTCGACCCCGCTCGACAACCGGACACGGGCCACCTTGCGGAGGGCCGAGTTCGGCTTCTTCGGGGTGGTCGTGTAGACGCGCGTGCACACACCGCGGCGCTGGGGGGAACCCTTCAGCGCCGGGGTCTTGCTCTTGGTGAACTTCGACGACCGACCCTGTCGGACGAGTTGCTGGATGGTGGGCACGTCTTCGGACCTTCTCCTGGATGTCGTTTGCGCTGTCGTGTGCTTCGTATTTCGGCATCCTCCGGCCACGACGACCGGCGGGTGCTGCTCAGGGTCCGGCAATGCCGGGACCGGCGAACTCGGCCGGGAACCCGACCGGGACCCTGAGAGGTTATGGGCGACCCGTTCGACCGGCAACCTGCGGTGCCGGCCGCCGGATCACTCGGCTCCGACCTCGGCGCCAGCGCTCTCGAACCGGCGCGCCAGTTCGATCGCCGTGGCGTCGTCCTCCTCGCTGTCGCTGGAGTAGTAGGTCATCGGCTCGTAGTCGGGGGCGTCGATGGAGAACTCTCGGTACTTCATCATGCCGGTACCGGCAGGGATGAGCTTGCCGATGATGATGTTCTCCTTCAGACCGATCAGCCCGTCGCCACGACCGTCGATCGCGGCCTCGGTGAGCACCCGGGTCGTCTCCTGGAAGGAGGCGGCCGAGAGCCAGGACTCGGTGGCGAGAGAGGCCTTGGTGATGCCCATGATCTCGGGACGGCCTTCGGCGGGACGACGTCCCTCCTCCACCATCCGCCGGTTCGTGTCGCGGAAGCGCTTCGCGTCGACCCGCTCCCCCGGGAGGAAGTCGGTGTCGCCGGTCTCGCTGACCGCGATGCGACGGGTCATCTGACGCACGATCAGTTCGATGTGCTTGTCGTGGATCGACACACCCTGGTCTCGATAGACCCGCTGGACCTCCTCGACCAAGTACATCTGCGTCTCGCGGATGCCCTTGATGTCCATGAGCTCCTTCGGATCGAAGGGACCATCGGTGATCGGATCGCCGGCGCGGACCTCCTGGCCATCGGTGACCACCGGACGTGCGCCGAGAGGCAGCACAACCGGTGACTCCTCACCGGAGTCGTCGACGACGGTGACCGGGATGCCCTTGCCCTCGTCCTCGCCGATCCGCACGACACCGGAGGCCGGCGCCAAGCGGGCCGCGCCCTTCGGGGTGCGGCTCTCGAAGAGCTCGACGACGCGAGGCAGACCACCCGCGATGTCCTTGCCGGCCACACCGCCGGTGTGGAAGGTCCGCATGGTCAGCTGGGTGCCGGGCTCGCCGATCGACTGGGCAGCGATGACGCCCACGGCCTCACCGAGTTCGATCCGCTTGCCGGTCGCGAGCGAACGGCCATAGCAGAGCGCGCAGATACCGAGCTCGGCGTCACAGGTGAGGACCGAGCGGACTCGGACCCGGTCGACGGCGGCGTCATCGCGAAGCGCCGCCATCTCGACGTCGCCGACGATCGTGTTGCGCTCAAGCACCTTGCGGCCATCAGCAAGCGCGGTGGAGAGCTCGACGTCGTTCAGCAGCGCGCGGCCGAAGAGCTTCGTCTCGAGGTAGGAGCGGCTGTTCGCCGTGTCGGCGACGACGCCCTCCACCCAGATTCCGAGGTTGGTTCCGCAGTCGTCCTCGCGAACGATGAGCTCCTGCGCCACGTCGACGAGACGACGGGTCAGGTAGCCAGAGTCCGCGGTACGCAGCGCGGTGTCGACGAGGCCCTTACGGGCTCCCGGCGTCGCGATGAAGTACTCGAGGGTCTCGAGACCCTCGCGGAAGTTCGACTTGATCGGACGGGGGATCATGTCACCGCGCGGGTTCGCGACCAGACCGCGCATGGCGGCGATCTGACGCATCTGAGTCATGTTCCCTCGGGCGCCGGATCCGACCATCATGTCGATCGGGTTGAAGCGCTGAGCCTTGAACTCCTTCTCCATCTCGGCGGTGACGCGGGTGGTGGCATCGGTCCAGATGCGCACCTCCTGCTGGCGTCGCTCGCCGTCGGTGATGATGCCGCGACGGAACTGCTGCTCGACCTTGTCCGCCTGCTGCTCGAACTCGTCGAGGAGCTGCTTCTTTGAGGCCGGGGTCTTGACGTCGTCGATCGACACGGTGAGGCCCGACTGAGACGCGAACCGGTAGGACAGGTTCTTGATCGCGTCGAGAGCCGCCGCCACCTCAGCGTTGGTGTAGTTGTCCGAGAGGATCTCG
>RFQQ01000093.1 GCA_009924875.1 Actinomycetota bacterium
CAGGCGCTCGACCTCGGCATCAACTTCTTCGACACCGCGAACGTCTATTCCCTCGGCTCCAGTGAGGAATACCTCGGCCGGGCGATCACCGCCCTCACCTCACGGGATCAGGTGGTCATCGCCACCAAGGTCCACGGACGGATGCACGATGGGCCGAACGGTGCTGGGCTGTCACGACGCGCCATCATGACGGCGATCGACGACAGCCTCCGTCGCCTCGGTACCGACCGGGTCGACCTCTACCAGATCCACCGCTGGGACCCGAGAACGCCGATCGAGGAGACGATGGAGGCCCTCCACGATGTGGTTCGAGCCGGCAAAGCGCTGTACCTCGGCGCCTCATCGATGTGGGCCTGGCAGTTCGCCAAGGCCCAACACGTCGCCACGGAGAACGGATGGACGCCCTTCGTGACGATGCAGGACCACTACAACCTGCTGAACCGAGAGGAGGAGCGTGAGATGTTGCCGCTCTGCGCCGATCAGGGGGTCGGAGTGATCCCGTGGAGTCCGCTCGCTCGAGGACGACTCGCACGCCCCTGGGACGAGGCCACGGAGCGGTCCGCGACCGATCAGTTCGGAAGCACGCTCTACCGCGACGACGATCGGCGCATCGTCGACGAGGTCGCCGCGATCGCCGGTGAGCGCGGCGTGCCGATGGCGAGTGTCGCCCTTGCCTGGGTGCTCACCAACCCGGTCGTCTCCGCGCCGATTATCGGGGCGACGAGGCCCCACCATCTCGACGACGCGGTCGCCGCGCTCTCGATCAGCCTCGACGACTCGGAACAGCAGCGACTTGAGTCGATCTACGAGCCGCGGCACCCCGTCGGTTTCTGATCCCCCGATCGAAGAGGCCGGCGAGATGGGCGACGGCGACAAGGCTCACGAACTCGGGAAGATGTAGCGCTTCGCCAGCGAGAGGGACGCGTCCGGCGATCAGGTCAACGGCAGCGGTGATCGCGAGGGTGAGCCCGAGTAGCACGGCGACCGGTAGGGCGGTTCGAGCTCGAGCCGGACGAAACGCGACCGATCCGAGGAGGAGCCCGTAGGCGAGGGTGAACGCGGCGAGATGCCGTGTCTCGTGGGAACCACCGGTGATGAGGTCGCGCAGCGAGAACACGAGGATCTGCACGGCGGCCAGCGCGATGAGCGAACGCGAGACGCCCCAGTCCGCAGTGCGGGCCGCCAGAAGACCGAGCCGTCGCGACCGGCGAGTCAGGCTCGCCCCCGCTAGATCGATCTCACCGCCCGAAAGCCGGGGGAGTGACCCGGCGATGCGGGAGCAGCGCTCGCAGGTTCCGAGATGCGCCTCGATGAATCGGGCGTCGATGTCGGCGGGCTCACCGTCGACCGCCGCCGACACGGCCTCGATCACCATGTCGCAGGTCACGCCCCGCTCAGATTCCATCGACGGCATACTGACACGGTCGTCTGGGAACCCTGAGTGGTTCCCGTTCGACCCAGTGAGGGAGTGGCGAAGGGAGGCCGACATGTCGACAGCGCACGAGGCACCCAGCGGTGACCAAGGACGACGGAGTCAACTTCTCGTCGTGCTCGCCACGGTGATCCTCGTTCTCGTCGTGACCCTGGTCATCGTCGCGGTAACCGGTGGGAGCGACACCGCTGACCCCGCGAGCGAGCAGTTCCGGGCGGTTCAGGTCGACGGCGCCTCACTCATCCCCTTCGGAGGAGACACGCTCGGCGATCCGGCGCTCGGCGCGATCGCCCCGGTGATCACCGGGGCCTCCTTCGATGGTTCACCGATCGCCATCGGACCCGGTTCCCCGACTCTCGTCGTGTTCCTCGCCCACTGGTGTCCGCATTGTCAAGCGGAGGTGCCGACGCTCGTGGAGTGGGCCGAGAGCCTGCGGGTCCCGTTTGGACTCGACGTCATCGCCGTGGCAACGGCGACCTCACCCGACCGCCCGAACTACCCGCCATCGCTCTGGTTGGAGCGTGAGAGGTTCCCGTTCCCCGTACTCGCCGACGACGCCTCGAGCACCGCTGCCGCGGCGCTTGGCACGACGGGCTTCCCGCACCTCGTGATGCTCTCGCCCGCCGGTGAGGTTATGTGGCGCTTTAGCGGTCAGACCCCCGAGGGGCTCCTTGAGACGCTGGTCGCGGAGTCCCTCGCCGCACTGAGCTGAGATCGTTCAGCGGGCGAAGACCTGCGCGTCATCCGCGAAGGCCTTGAACTCGAGGGCGTTGCCCGCGGGATCGAGAAGGAACATGGTCCACTGCTCTCCCGGAAGCCCCTCGAATCTCAGGTACGGCTCGATCACGAACTCGACGCCGGCTCCCCTAAGTCGTTCGGCGAGGACCCCGAAGGCATCGACATCGAGGAGGACGCCGAAGTGCGGGACCGGAACCTCGTGACCGTCGACCGGGTTCGAAGCGCGGACTCCCGCACCCTCGTCGAGGTGGGTGACGAGCTGGTGTCCATAGAGATCCCAATCGATCCACGTATCGGCACTCCGGCCCATCGGACAGCCGAGCACACCGCCGTAGAACTCGGCGGCCGCCGCGAGGTCGTTCACTGGCACCGCAAGATGGAATCGATGGTTCAACGCGACCATCTCAGACCTCCCTGGCGGCGAGCTGCTCGGTGAACCACTCAAGGATGATCTCGAATCGGCGCCGTCGATGGAATGGCGAGCCCGATCGAGAGAGTTCGTGGGTCTCCCCGGGGAAGCGCCAGAACTGGACCGGTTTGCCGAGCCAGCGCAGGGTGATGAACAACTCCTCCGCCTGGCTGATCGGGCAGCGGATGTCGTCCTCGCTGTGAACGATGAGCATCGGCACATCGATGTCGGCCGCAAAACGCACCGGTGACATGCGCAGATACTCCTCTGGGTCGGTCACCGGGTCGACGCCGTGCTCGACCCGGAACATCGTGCCGATGTCGCTCGACCATTCCTCGGTCAACAAGTTGTTGACGGCGCGCTCC
>RFQQ01000094.1 GCA_009924875.1 Actinomycetota bacterium
TCATCCACGTTGAGCTTCGCGATCGTGATCTGCCCTGAGTGCTCTTCAGCGATCTGATCGAGGATGGGGGCGATCTGCTTGCACGGCCCGCACCACTCAGCCCAGAAGTCGACGACGATCGGGAGCGCCGACCCGCCGATGGTCTCGTCGAAGGTGTTGGTGGTCAGGTTGATGGTGGCCATGTCGCTCCTCGCTTCGGCCGACGATCCTAGACCCGGTGATCACGCCGAGTCCGGACGGTCTCAGCTGTGCTGAGACTCGAGCCAGCGTTCGGCGTCGATCGCGGCCATGCACCCCGAGCCGGCAGCGGTGATCGCCTGGCGGTAGGTGTGATCCTGGACGTCGCCGCAGGCGAACACCCCGCCGATATTCGTACGACTCGATCCGGGCACCGTCTCGAGATACCCGGTCTCATCCATGTCGAGCACATCGGTGAACAGGTCGGTGTTTGGTCGGTGACCGATCGCGATGAACACGCCCGTCACCGCGAGGGTTGACGTCGCGCCGGTGACCGTGTCGGTCACCTCGATGCTCTCCACCTTGTCAGTGCCGTTGATCTCCGAGACGGTGTGGTTCCAGAGGATCTCGATCTTCGGGTTGTCGAAGGCTCGCTGCTGCATGATCTTGGAGGCGCGGAATTCGTCTCGCCGGTGGATGATCGTGACTTTGTCAGCGAACTTCGTGAGGAAGGTCGCCTCCTCGATTGCGGAGTCCCCTCCACCGACCACTGCGATCTCGTGACCTCGGAAGAAGAATCCGTCGCAGGTCGCGCAGGTGGAGAGGCCGTGGCCGATGAGTCGTTGCTCGGCTTCGAGCCCGAGCATGAGGGATCGAGCGCCCGTGGAGACAATCACCGATTCGGCTCGATACTCGTCATCGCGGACCCAGACACGGAACGGACGCTCCGAGAAGTCGACTCGCGTGACTTTCTCGGTGATGAACTCTGCACCGAACCTCGCGGCCTGCGCCCTGAAATTGGTCATCAACTCTGGGCCCATGATTCCCTCGGGGAAGCCGGGGAAGTTCTCCACCTCGGTGGTGAGCATCAATTGGCCACCGGGCTGGTCACTTGTGGACGATGGCTCCCCCTCGATCACGAGCGGTGCGAGCGAGGCGCGTGCGGTGTAGATCGCCGCGGTGAGGCCAGCCGGACCAGAACCGATGATGATGACCGGTCGAACGTCGTTGGGGGGAGTGGACATGATGCTCCTCGGGGTCAGGAGGCGCCGAAGCGTCGTCGCATGGCGGCCGAACCGCCCACCACGAGGATCACGCCGACGATGAGATAACTGATGTACACGGCGCGCTCATCGGAGACCACGAGGGAGATGAGGATCTGCAGGCCCCGTGTCGCGAGAATTAGTCCGATCACGATGATCGATATGCCGAGGAGGGCGCCGAGAAGGCCGAACACCACCGCGCGGACCACGGTGATGATGTTGTTCGTCACTCGATCCCGGACGACGCCGACGAGACGGTCGATCTGCTCGGTTGTCTCCTCAGCCCAGTCCGGGTTGGTGAACGGGGTGCCGGCCATGGGTCGACTGTAGCGGCGGCCTCCGGGATCGAAACCGCTCAGGGGACGGCCTGATACTCGACGACGAACTCACAGTCGGAGGTTGCGAGCGCGGTAACCGAGCCATTCGCGAGATCGGCGAACAGCACGACTTCGACACCACGGAAGAGGGGATGACCACTGGTCCTCCACCCATCATCACGCAGTCCGTCGTTGGCGGCTTGAGTTCGCCCGACTGAATCGCCGCGAGCGCCTCGGTGGCCTCGTCGAACAGCTCGGCGGGCGTTTCCGCGCCATCGTCGACCACGGATGTCTCGTCGGCCCCATCGGTGTCCGCCATCGCGGGCGCCGCTTCGATCGCTGCCGGCTCCTCGGCCGAGTACTCCTCGCTCGCGACCCGCTCCTCGACCACTACATCGCTCTCAGTTGCCTCGGCGGACTCCAGTTGTGTCGCCTCGACCAAAGCACTGTCGAAGGCGGACTCCATCGCGATGTCCGAGTCGTTGCCTCCTCGCGGGAGGATGACCGCCGCTCCAGCGATGACGAGGATGGCCGCGGCCGCGGCGCCAAGCAGTGATGGCGAGTTGATCCATCGGCGTTCCCGCCGAGGTGCGGCACCGAGCGCCGCGGTGATCGCCCGCTCGCGCGCGAGTTCGTCGATCTCAACCGAGCGCAGGGCTTGCAAGACATCATCAGGCAGTGCGTCGATTGGCGCGCCGTCGCCGTCGTCGATTCCCGCATCGTCCACGCTCATCACTCCTCTCCCATTCGACGTTCACTGGTTCCCGAGGGGTTCCCGAGCTGCTCGCGCAGTAGCGCGCGGCCGCGAGCGACGCGGGACTTCACCGTGCCGATCGGGACGTCGAGAATCTCGGCGATCGACGGGTAGTCAAGGTCGGCGACATCGCTCAACACCACGGCCTGACGGAACTCCTCCGGTAGGTGTGCCAACACGATGTCGATGTCGGTGAGCGCGAGCGCATCGAGCGACGCCTGCTCGGGACTCGGCGCCGAGGAGATCGGCTCCCGATCGGATTCGTGAACGGTGAGCGGCCGTCGTGCCCGACGACGAAGCTCATCGAGGGCAGTGGTGGCCGCTATCCGGTGGCACCAGGTCGAAAACGAGGATCGACCGTCGAAGCCGGCGAGCCCGCGAACGACACGAATCAACGCTTCCTGAGTGCAGTCGGCGGCATCGCCTGGGTCTCGGAGCATGCGTCGTGTGACCGCTGCCATTCGATCGTGCACCGATCGAAGGAGTGCTTCGAGAGCGGCGCGATCGCCCTGGCGAGCGGCATGAAGGAGGACCTCGGGGTCGTCACTGTTGTCACCGAAGGGGTCCCAAGCCCGGATGCCTGGGACGCCGAGTTCGGACACCGGCCGGTCGATGTTGTCGAGCTCAGCGGCCGAGTCGAGGACGA
>RFQQ01000095.1 GCA_009924875.1 Actinomycetota bacterium
CAGGTCGCGCACATCGGTGCCGTCGACCTTGACCGCCCCCGAGGTCACGTCGTAGAGGCGGGGGATGAGCGACACCATCGTTGACTTGCCCGCTCCGGAGGCGCCGACCACGGCGACGGTCTCACCGGGCGCGATGTCAAGAGACATTCCCGTGAGCACATCGCGATCAGGATCGGCCCCCGGGATCGCCTGCTGCTCCATGGTCGCCACGGCCGAGGTCGACGCCGCCGGGTAGCGGAACACCACGGAGTCGAGGGTGACGCGACCGGTGCAGTCGACTAGATCGACAGCACCCGGACGGTCGACGATCGGCTCGGGGGCGTCGAGCACCTCGAAGACCCGCTCGAAGGACACCATCGAGGTCATGAGGTCGACCCGGGCGTTCGTCAGACCGGTGAGCGGCTGATAGACGCGGGTGACGAGCGCGGCGAGGGCGACGAGGGTGCCGGACGTGATGTCGCCGTCGACGACGAAGAGCGCGCCGAGGCCGTAGATCGCCGCCGTGCCGACCGCGGCGACAAGACCGAGGGCCACGAAGAAGACCCGCCCGAGCATGGCGGCGCGGACACCGGCGGAGCGGACCGCGTCAGCCTGGGTGGAGAAGGTGTCGAGTTCGCGCCGCTCATCACCGAAGAGCTTCACGAGCAGCGCACCCGACACGTTGAAGCGTTCGGTCATCTGGGTGTTCATCGTCGCGTTGTGCGCCATCTGCTGACGGGAGATCGATTGCAGTCGACGTCCGACCCGCTTCGCCGGAGCGATGAACAGCGGCAGCACCACGAGGGAGAGCACCGTCAGCCGCCATTCGAGGGCGAGCATGGTGACGAGCGTCGTGATGAGCACGATCACGT
This sequence comes from Actinomycetota bacterium, assembly GCA_009924875.1. Taxonomy (GTDB): domain Bacteria; phylum Actinomycetota; class Acidimicrobiia; order Acidimicrobiales; family Ilumatobacteraceae; genus Casp-actino5. The sequence continues at coordinate 852 of RFQQ01000095.1, forward strand.
TCGAGACCACGCTGCCCAGCGTGCTGGTGAGCGCGCTCTGGGCACCGACGACATCGTTGGTGAGTCGGCTCGTGATGGCCCCGGTCGGGGTGCGGGTGAAGAACGCGATCGGCAGGCGCTGGACTTTCGCGTAGAGCGCGATTCGTAGGTCGGCGATGAGCCCCTCGCCGATACTCGCCGAGCACCACCGCTGGAGGATCTGTAAGCCGGCGTCGGCGAGGGCGGACAGCACGGCGAGTCCGGCGAGCCACAGGATGAGGCCGCGGTTGCCGTCGGGGATCGCGTCGTCGAGGATGGCGCGCACCACAAGCGGTGGGACGAGGGCGAGGAGGGCGGCCACGAGGATTGCGGCGAGGAATACCGCGATCGTTGCTCGGTAGGGGCGGGCGAAGGTCCAGACCCGGCGTGATGTCCCCTCGGCGAGGGTGACGTCGCGAACAGCGTCGGTATCCCTCGGCATCATGTGGTGGGGGCCCATGCGCATTCCGTCAGGCTACGGATGGTCGACAGGAGCGCGCCGACACGAGCGCGCATCGCGCTGCATCGTGGTCGAGGTTGAGCACGAGCCGTCCCAAGGTCGATGGTGGGCCGTACCCTCAGCACCCATGACTCGTCGGGCGCTCGCACTCGCGGGTGTGCTCGTCACCACCGTCGCCTGTTCCTCAGATCCTGAGGCGCGCGTGGTCACCAGCGAGACGATCGTTCCCACGGCGACCACCGAGGCGTTCTCGGAGCCCGAACCCGCTCCGGACATGACCGACGGAATCGCCGATGGCGAGTCGGGGGACGCCGATGCGGATGAGTCGGCCCCGACGACCACGCTCGAACCGGCCGATGGGCCGTGCGGCCCCGATGGCTATGGGGTGCCGCGCGGAGGCAGCATCGACTGGGAGGCCTGGGACACCCAGATCGAGACGGCGATGGTCTCGGCTCCGATCGACTACGACGATCCAGATGGCGAGCAACTCGAGTTGTTCGTCGCTCGGCGACTCGCCGATGACCCTGAGCATCGGATTGGTTCGCTCCTCATCAACCCGGGTGGCCCCGGTTTCGGGGGCAGCGACTTCGCTTTCTACGCCGATCAGATCTTCGACACCCAGTTGCTCCAGTGTTTCGACATCGTCGGATGGGACCCGCGGGGCACCGGGTTCAGCGAGCCGTACATCGACTGCATCGATGACTACGACCCGTACTTCGCTGAGATCGACATCACCCCTGACAACGATGCCGAGCGCAGCGATGTGATCGCCAAGGCCCAGGAGTTCGCTGATCGATGCATCGAGGAGAACGACGCAATCGCGCTGCACGTCGGCACGAACAACTCGGCGCGTGACATCGATCTGTTGCGCAGGGCGCTCGGGGAGGACCGCACCTCGTATTTCGGGTTCTCCTACGGCAGCGAGCTCGGCGCGACCTGGGCGACGCTCTTCCCGTCGACGGTGCGCGCCGCTGTCCTCGACGGGGCTTCCGATCCCGACGCGGATTCGCTCGAGTCCTCGGTGCAGCAACTCACCGGCTTCGAGACATCACTTGAGACCTTCCTTGATCAGTGCTCGGCCGATCCCGGATGCGCCTTCCACAGCGATGGTCGCGCGGCCGAGGAGTTCGACGCGCTGATGGCCTCACTCGACGCCGATCCGGTGCCGACCCGTCCCGGCCGACCCCAAGCGAACCTCGCTGTCGCGATCAACGGCGTGATCCAGGCGATGTACTCCGAGGGGTATTGGCCGCGGCTCGCGCGAGCGCTCAACGCGGCCCGCTCGGGTGACGGTTCGGGATTGCTGGAACTCCACGACTCGTATTACCAGCGCTACCCGGACGGGACCTACGGCAACGAACTCGAGGCGTTCCAGACGATCTCATGCGCCGACACCGATGAGCGCCGCACCGTCGCCGAGGAGGATGCCTCG
>RFQQ01000096.1 GCA_009924875.1 Actinomycetota bacterium
GTGCCGTCGTCCTCGATGTAGAGGCTATCGGGCTGTCGGGGACGGCTTCGGATGGGCCGCCCGATCGGCGCGCCTCCTTGATCAGTGACCTCGTCGGGGCAAGAGTGGCGAGATGACCCGGTCGCCAAACATCGCGATCTGGGTGATCGCCTTGGTCGCTCCGGCGGCATGCGTCAGCGGCGGCGACGGATTGACGAGTACCACCACCTCGGACCAGCCCGTGACCCTCGCGGACGCACCATCGACCACCGCCACCGTCCCGGAACCATCGCCGACCGTTCAATCGACGCCGACGGCCACGTCGACGACGACCACGGCGGTGAGCACCACAACAACCACGGCCGTTCCTGCCGCGTCGAGAACGCTTGCTCTCGTCAACACGGTTGCCGATCAACGGTTGCAGCCGAAGAGCGTCGTGGCCACTCCGACCGGACTGCTCTTCGCGCAGAACATGATGTATCGGCACAACGTGATGGTTCTCGACGAGAAGGGCGAGATCATCCGAGTCATCGACGATGAGGTTGACCCCGCGTCGTTCGGGTTGGAGGGTCCGGTCGTTCGGGGGTCTCCGGTCGAAGTCGCTGTCGCTCCTGACGCAAGGCACGTCTTCGTGTCGAACTACAAGCTCTACGGCGACGGCTACCGCAGCGATGCCGACGACGACTGCGACGCGGGGGCTTGGGAGGACAGTCTCGTCTTCCGAATCGACACCGAAACGCTCGCGATCGACGGTGTCGTCCCAGTAGGTGCCGTTCCGAAGTTCATGGCGGTCACGCCCGATGGCACTCGGCTCTTGGTGGCGAACTGGTGCGGTTTCGACGTCTCAGTGATCGATCTCGCCTCGTTCTCCGAGGTCGTGCGAATCCCGGTTGGACGGCACCCGCGAGGTCTCGCGATCAGCTCGAACTCAACGACTGCCTATGTCGCCGTGATGGGCGCCGGCATCATCAGAACGATCGACCTCTCCTCGCTCGAGATCAGCGGCGAGGTGGTCGATGCAGGCCCAACCCCCCGACACCTCGTCCTCTCCGATGATGACCGGTTTCTGTTCGTGACGAATAACTACGGGGACACGGTCCGCAAACTCGATCTGTCTGGACGCGAGTCGCCGATCATTCGTTCAGTGCCGTCGCGCCCGAGGACCATGGTCGCGAGCGATGACGGCTCCGGCCTCTACGTCGTGAGCTACGACGCCGACACCCTCACCGTGCTCCGCGCGACCGACCTCGAGATCCTGCAGCAACTCCCGACCGGGGATCGGCCGATTGGGGTGACCTTTGAGGAGCGCACACGTTCCGTCTGGGTCGCGAACTACTCGGGCTCGCTCATGCGCTTCGCGTTCACCGACCCCGCCGACTGATCCGCCGGGGCACGAACCGCGAGCCGATGAGCGCGGCCGGTCCCGTTCGTTAGGTTCTCACTGTGAACGACGACGGTTTCGGAGTCACCGACGCATCTCTCGCCGACCTTCCGACCTACCGGATGTCGCTCGATGACCCCGGTCCCGAAGCGTTCCTCGATGAGATCGCCCGGACCGCTGGCGGCTCATGGATCGTGCGATGGCTGACCGGTTACCTGGTCGTGTCCCACGAGGACGTCGTGGCCCTCCTCCGTGATCGCCGGCTCGATCAAGCCGCGGGAAAGGTCCCCGCCCTCATTCGAGGTGAGACCGACCCGGTCAGCACCCTGCCAGCAGACGACCTGCTGATCGCCGAGGGCGATAAGCACACGCGGCTCCGACGCCTCGTCGGACCGGCCTTCTCCACGAAGTCGATCGACACCCTCCGCCCGGGTATGCGCGCCTATCTCGAACCCCTGATCGGCTCCGCCTCGGCGGCGGTCGCCGAGGGTGGCCAAGCACACGTCGACATTGTCGAATTGATGTCGGCCTATCCCGTCGCGACGATCTGTCAACTGCTTGGGGTCGGGGAGGAAATGTGGGAGGACTTCAGCAGGTGGGCGGAGTCCCACTTCCTCATCCTGAAGTCCTCCGAAGAAGGTGATGACGAGCGCGACCGGAGGATTGCGAACGACGCTGCCGAACTCGAGTCCTTCTGCATCGAGTTGATCGAGGAACGGCGGGCGGCCCTGCGAGGCGACCTGCTGAGCGCCTTGATTCTCGAGAACCAGGACGGCGACCGTCTGAGTACCGATGAGTTGGTGTCCCTCATCAGGAGCATGATCGCCGCTGGCATCGACACGACCCGCAACCAGATCGGCTCGCTTATGGCGCTGCTCGTCGATGATCCATCGATCTGGGAACGCCTTCGGGTCGACCGGGGTCTCGTGTCGACCGTGGTCGAGGAGTCGTTAAGACTGCTGAACCCGATCCGCATCGCCATGAGAACGGTCGGAGAACCGCTCGAGCACCGCGGCCTCCGCTTCGAGACCGGCGACCTGCTTGCGCTCCACCTTTCAGCGGCGGGTCGCGACCCCGACGTCTTCGACTCCCCCGACCGTCTCGACCCGGCGCGCGTCAACGCGCGTTCGCATGTCGCCTTTTCGAACGGTGTCCACCACTGCCTCGGCGCGGCCCTGGCTCGAGCGGAACTGCAGGAGATGCTCTCGGTGATGCTCGACCACTGGTCGGGGATCGCGGCGGACGGTCCGGTCGTCTGGAAACACGCTCGGCTCCCGGTGTGGGGAGCCGAGCATCTTCCGATCGCGGTGACCTCCGTCTAGAACGCCCGTGGGCCCGTCGACCGGGTGGTCGACGGGCCCGTAGGGAGGCTGGTTGGTGGTTGGTCAGTCGCGGTTGCG
>RFQQ01000097.1 GCA_009924875.1 Actinomycetota bacterium
AATCCGCGGGGTTTCGGGTGGATCACGTCTCGACCGGCGCCGACGCCGTCGCCGCGCAGGGAGCCGACATCATTCTTCTCGACCTCGGCCTGCCGGATATTGACGGCTACGACGTCTGTCGGGCCATCCGGTCCCGCTCCGACGTCCCCATCATCGTGGTGACCGCTCGGAGCGATGAGTTCGATCGCGTGCTCGGGCTTGAGCTCGGCGCCGACGACTACATGGTGAAGCCTCTCGGCACACGAGAGCTGATCGCGAGGATCCGCGCGGTCCTTCGACGGACGTCGGGCCGTGCCGTGTCCGTGGATATCGATGAGGTCCTCAGCGTCGGCCCACTCAGCATCGATCGACGGACCCACCGGATTTATCTCGGTGGGGAGGAGGTGCCCTTCACTCCGAAGGAGTTCGAACTGCTCGTCTTCCTCGCCGAGGACGCCGGAGCTGTGCGAACGAGAACCGACATCGTCGAGCACGTTTGGGACGCCAACTGGTTCGGACCGACCAAGACGGTCGACGCCCACGTCGCGAGCATCCGTCGCAAGCTCGGCTCGCATTCGTGGATCGAGTCGGTGCGAGGTGTCGGTTTCCGGCTTGTGGAGCCAACTGACTCGTGAGACGTCGACTGATCGCCGTGCTCGTCGGCGTGGTCGTGCTTGTCCTAGCGGTTCAGGATCTGCCCCTCGTCGGCCACCTTCGAGTCGTCGAGCGCGACCGACTTGTCACCCGGTTGGAGCGAGATGCTTTCATCCTCGCCGGTCGTGTCGAGGAGGATCTCGAGTCGGGAACGGTCGCCGAGAACGCGGTCCTCCTCGGTCTTGTTGAGCGCTACGAGGTGAGCGAAGACGTGAGCGTCGTGGTGACCGACACCCAGGCACTCGCCGTCCTCGGACCCGACTTCGACACCGGTGAGGACTTCTCCAACCGCCCGGAGATCCTCGAGGCCCTCGCCGGGCGCCCCGAGACCGGAGAGCGTGACTCGGTCACCCTCGGCGGGAGGCTCTTCTACGTCGCCGTTCCGGTGCTGAGCGGCGACGCAGTGGTAGGGGCCGTACGCATTACCGCGCCAACAAGCCGAGTCGATGAGGAGGTCGCTGATCGGCTGTGGGGTCTCGGTCTCGTGGTCGCCATCTCGGTAGCGATCGCCGCCTTCGCCGCCCTCGTCATGGCCTGGACCGTCACCCGTCCTCTCGCTCGGCTCTCCGAGAGCGCCGCACGCCTCGCCGGGGGCTCGCTAACCGAACGCGCGCCAGAGGGGGAAGGTCCATCTGAGGTGCGCTCGCTCGCCCGTCGTTTCAACCTCATGGCCGAGCAAATCGAACTGTTGGTGGCTCGACAGCGAGCATTCGCCGGAACGGCCTCGCATCAACTGCGAACTCCGCTGACCGCGCTTCGTATTCGGCTCGAGAGCCTGGCCGCCTCGTCCGAGGGCGCCGCAGCCGATCCTGAGATCGCCGAGCACATCGACGAGGCGATCGCCGAGACCGACCGGCTGCACCGGATGATCGAGGGTCTCCTCTCCCTTACTCGCGCGGAGGAGGCGGGTCTCGCGCCGGTGACGGTCGACCTCGCGGTTGTCGCGGCCGAGCGAGTCGACTACTGGGCGCCGCTCGCCGAGGAGCGCGGTGTCGAACTCCGACTCAGCATCGAAGGCTCCGCGATTGCCCTGGCGGTGGCCGGCTCGATCGAGCAGATGATCGACAACCTGATTGACAACGCTCTCGATGTCGCGCCGGCCGGCTCCGAGTTGCTCGTCGAGGTCGCGAACGCTCGAGATCGGATCGAGCTCCGAATCATCGACGAGGGTCCCGGGTTGAGCGAGGCCGATCGTGAGATGGCGTTCGACCGCTTCTGGCGAGCCCCGGGCGCGACACCGGGTGGATCGGGGCTCGGCCTAGCGATCGTGCGTCAACTCGCGGAGTCGGCGGGAGGCACGGCGCGGCTCGATGCCGCGTCGACCGGTGGCGTCGCCGCGGTGGTCGTTCTCAGGCGGCCCTGAGGTCGCTCAAGACCGCCGCCCAGCGATCGGGATCGCTCTTGTACGGGGCGTAGAAGCCGAGGCGGTCGACGATGTCACCGAAGCGTCGGCGTAACTCGGAGGCGATGTCCTCGGGTTCGGCCACCACCGCGAAGGTGTTGAGCACCTCATCATCGATGAGCTCACCCATCGCCTCCCACTCGCCGCGTTTCGAGAGTTTGTTCAACTCGTCTTGCAGCTCGCCCCAGCCATGGAGGTCGAGTACCGCTCGATAGGCCGGGGTCGAGCCGTAGAAAGCGATCTGCTGACGAGTCGCCGTGGCCGCCGCCGCCATCTCCTCCTCGTTGTTGCCGGTGACCACAAAGAGCGGTCCGGAGACCTCAAAATCCTCGAGTGACAACCCGGCGCGTTCCCGTCCTCGCCGCAGGGCGGGGATCGTCACCTCGCGCAGATAGCGCTCGGTGGTGAAGCCGTGGCAGAAGAACCCGTCGCAGACCTCCCCAGCGACCTCGGTCATCAACTGCCCGACACCGGCGAGGAACACCTTCGGCGGGCCGAACCCGTCGAGGTCGGACGCGTCGGGAGTGAAGAACGGGGTCATGAGCGTGTGGCGGTAGAACTCGCCGCGGAAGCCGAGTGGCTCGCCGGTCAACCAGGTGTCCCAGATCGCGCGGACGGCCTGGATCATCTCGCGCATACGAGGCGCTGGATGACTCCACTCCATCGAGAAGCGCTTCGTGATGTGCGGCTTGATCTGGCTACCGAGGCCGAGGTGAAACCGACCT
>RFQQ01000098.1 GCA_009924875.1 Actinomycetota bacterium
GATGAAGCCGACATCGGCCTGGGGGAGGAGCGCCTGGGCGGGACCGAGGAGGCCGAGCCCAGCACGGAGCACCGGAACCACGAGGGGGCGCTCGGCGAGACGGTTCGCGGCGGTCTCAGCGAGCGGGGTCGTCACCGTGCCGGTGATGGTCGGCAGGTGGCGCGTGGCCTCGGCGACGAGCAGGGTCCCGATCCGATCGACGTGACGTCGGAAGACCTCGTTGGGCGTCGAGCCATCGCGGATCACCGCGAGGGAGTCGGCGACCAGTGGGTGATCGAGGACGGTGACCTCGACGCGGTCGTCGCTCACGAGGCCCCCAGTTCGACTTCGGCGCGCAGCAGTTCGTACCCGGGCTTCACCACGCCGTTGATAATACGCAGACGCTCCGGGAAGGGGATGAAGGCGCTCTTCAGGGCGTTGATCGTCAGCCACTCGAAGTCGTCGAGCCCCCAGTCGAAGGCTTTCGCGAGCTGCGAGAACTCCCTACTCATCGAGGTGTCGCTCATGAGTCGATTGTCGGTGTTCACCGTCACGCGGAAGCGGAGTCGGCGAAGGAGGCCGATCGGATGCTCTGCGATCGACGCGCAGACGCCGGTGTTCACGTTTGAGGTGGGGCAGAGCTCGAGAGGCACTCGTCGATCGCGCACGAACGAGGCGAGGCGACCGAGTTGCTCAGCGCCGGGCTCCCCGTCGATGTCGTCGACGATGCGCACGCCGTGACCAAGGCGAGCGGCCCCGCAGTACTGCAGGGCCTCCCAGATACTCGGCAGGCCGAAGGCCTCGCCCGCGTGGATCGTCGAATGAAAGTTCTCGCGCTGGACGTACTGGAAGGCGTCGAGGTGTCGGGACGGGGGGTGCCCGGCCTCAGCGCCGGCGATGTCGAATCCGACGACTCCAGCATCGCGCCACCGAACAGCGAGCTCGGCGATCTCGCGGCTATGGGCCGCGGTGCGCATGGCGCACAGGATCGTGCGGATGGTGAGGGCGGTGCCCGAAGCACCGGCCTCGAAGCCCCGAACAACCGCCTCCACGACCTCGTCGAGGGTGAGTCCGGCCTCGCGGTTCAACTCAGGTGCGAAACGGACCTCGGCGTACACGACGCCGTCGGCGGCGAGATCCTCGGCGCACTCGCGCGCCACGCGTTCAAGCGCGTCGGCGTGTTGCATGACACCGACGGTGTGGGCGAACGTCTCAAGGTAGAGAACTAGATCGTTTCGCTTGGCCCCTCGGTTGAACCATCGGGCCAGGTCGTCGACGTCGGAGGTCGGCAGCGAGGGGTATCCGAACTCCGAGGCGAGCTCCACGACGGTGGCCGGCCTCAGGCCACCGTCGAGATGGTCGTGGAGCAGTGCCTTCGGAGCGCGGACAGCGATCGAGGGGTCGATCACCGATCGCTCCGGTCGAGCCTTCGCAGGGGGAGATCCTTGGGCCGCTGCAGCCAGTTCCAGTCGGGATACTCGGCTGCGGCGGAGATGCAGTGAAGGGTGTACGCGTGCCGACTCCGGTCGGAGCGGTTGACATCGCTCCAGTGCGGCAGGCGCCCGTCGAGGACGACCAAGGTTCCCGCTGGCACTTCGAGGGGGACGAGGTCCTCTGGTGGAGTGGGGAGGGGTGTCGAGTCAAGTTGCTCGAAGACGGTGCCGTCGGAGTCATCGCCGACTCGCTTGAAGAGCTGGCGCAGCGGCGCCGTGTGGCCGCCGGGCGCCGCCCAGAGACAACCGTTCTCGATGGTGGCGTCCTCAAGAGCGAACCAGAACCCCGTGACCGACAGCGGATCGGTGTAGAGGAAGGTGCTGTCTTGGTGGCAGGCCACCTCGCCACCGATGCCGGGTTGCTTGAAGATGTACATGCTCTGAAGAGCGAGCGCGTCGGCGAGACCGATGTCGGCGGCCACACCGGCGAGGTCGTCGGTGTAGGAGAAGGCCTCGAAGACGGGATCGAGATCGTGCTGCGCGTGGCCGATCTTGTTGATGGCGAGTTCCTTCGGTCGGGTGAGCTCGCCCGCCTCGTCGAGGGCGCCATCTTCGAAGAAACACCAGATGCGACCGCCGCTCGAGAGGAACTCTCGGTTGGAGTGACGCTCCTGCTCGTCGGTGGTGAACACCGTGCGCTCATCGCCGGGTTCCCACTCGTCGACGAGACCGACCGCTCGCTCCCGAAGACCGACGCAGGTGTCACGATCGACGAAGTCGGGGACGACGGTGAAACCATCGCGGTGGAATCCCTCGATCTGTTTCTCGGTGAGCGTCGTCGCCATGGGCCCAGCGTACGGCGTGCGAGCCGACGCTCAGGCTTCGGCGAGGGTCGCGTAGGCCGGCCGAACGACCTCGCTGAGGAGTCGCCGTCGAGTCTCGAGGGGTGCGAATGAGGAAGCGATCGCGTTCTCCACCAGCCGACCTATCTCGGTCCAATCAATGCCGCACTCGGTGTGCAGCGCCCACATCTCGCCGCTCGGAGAGACATCGCTCATGAGCCGATTGTCGGTGTTCACCCCGACGTTGAAACCGGCGCGAAGGAAGGGGACCAGCGGGTGCTCGGCCACGGAGGCAACCGCGCCGATCTGGGTGTTGCACGTCGGCGCCATCTCGAGGTGAATCCCGCGATCCAGCACGTACCGGGCGAGTGGGCCGAGCACGAGTTGGCCGTCATCATCGCGAGAGGTATCGCGGTCGAGTCGCACGCCGTGGCCAATGCGATGCGCGCCGTGGCTGAGCGCGTCGGAGATCAATTCGAGGTCAGGTGGCTCACTCGCGTGGATC
>RFQQ01000099.1 GCA_009924875.1 Actinomycetota bacterium
GCAGGCGACGAGGATGTCGACTCCTGCTTTCAGCGCCTTGGTCTGAGCGCCGTAGCCGACCCCGCCGTAGACGGGGGCGATGCGGACGCGTCGCGAGAGGGATGACAGCTCGTCGCTGATCTGGTCGGCGAGCTCCCGGGTGGGGGCGAGCACGAGTGCCTTCGGGTGATGGGGGCGCCCACGCTCGGTGAGCGCCACAAGCGGCACGCCGAAGGCGAGTGTCTTACCCGATCCGGTTGGAGCGGCTCCGCAGACGTCGCGGCCGGCGAGAGCGTCAGCGATGGTCGCCGCCTGAATGGCGAATGGTCGAACGACATCGCGGGCGGCGAGCGCCTCGCAGACCTCGTTGGGCACACCCAGTTCGGCGAAGGTGGGCATGGGCGTGTCAAGGACGGTGTTGGACATCAGGGTCTCCTGGCTCCGCGGGAGCGGATCGGTGGGTTCGGGCGCCCGGGCCGGATGGCGAGGGTCGGGGGGATCGTCTGGCTCACGCAGACCGGAGGAACCACATCCCGTTCGGCGAACCCACCGGAGGGAGGTCCCCACCGGCGTTTCGGAGCGTACCCGGCGACCCCGTGAATAGGGCATGATGGCCATATGAAGCTCGTCACCGCAGTGATCAAGCCGTTCAAGCTCGACGATGTGAAGGATGCGCTCCGAGCACTCGACACCGCCGGGATGACCGTGGGTGAAGTGCGCGGGTTCGGCCGCCAGGGTGGGCACACCGAGACCTATCGGGGGGCCGAGTACCGCGTCGACTTCGTGCCGAAGGTGCGCATCGAGATCGTCGTCGATGACGCGGCGGTCGACGCCGTGGTCGACGCCATTCGAGGCGCGGCGGCGACTGGTCAAATCGGCGACGGCAAGATCTGGGTGACCGACGTTGGTCGGATCGTTCGGATCAGAACCGGTGATGAGGGGTCCGACGCCGTCTGAGCGCGACTGAGCCTCGTTTGCCGACCGGCTCATCCCCTGCCTCAGCGATCACCTAGCGTGACGTCATGACCGACGCTCCCGCTCAGCCCGCCCGCTGGACCGCCCAGTGGAAGGAGCTCTACTCCGAGGTCATCACGACAGGACTGTGCACTGGCTGCGCGGGGTGTGTCGTCACCTGTCCGCATGACGTGATCGGTTACGAGCATGAGGAGGGGAAGTACATCCCCTTCCATCTCGAGGAGGAGCTCGGCCTCGACAACTGTGTGCACGGCGAGAAGGGATGCACCACGTGCACCCGTGCCTGTCCGCGATTCCGGGCGTGGGAGCCGTCAGCCGACATGCATCTCTTCGGACGTCAACGCGAGCCCGATGAGATGGCGGGAATCTGGCAGCAGTTGCTGCTGACCCGGGCGAGCGACGACATGGTGCACCGCATGGGCCAAGACGGCGGCCTCGTCTCGGCGATGTTGATCTGGCTTCGCGATAACGACTACATCGACGCGGCGCTCGTCTCCGGGGTTGAGGCATCGGCCTGCTGTGTTCTAAGACCTTCGACGACGCGATCTTCACCGAGCTCTTCGAGGCCAAGTACGGCCTCGCGAAGCAGGACATGGTGAAGATGAACATCAAGGGCGTCTTCCAGATCTGGATGAAGGACGGCTCGTATCACGAGATCGATCTGAAGGAGTGCCACCAGTGGACGCGTTCAGGTTGCCTCCACTGCCCGGACTTCGCCGCCGAGCACGCCGATGTGTCAACCGGCGGAATCGGCGAGGACAACGACTGGACACTCACCATCGTGCGCACCGATCTCGGGGTCGAGGTGATCGAGCGCATGATTGCCGACGGTTCGATCATCGCGCGGCCGGCTCAGGAGGATGAGAAGGCGATGAAGCTTCTCCGGATGCTGTCGATCGTCAGCCGGCGACGCTGGCCCAAAGATGCCGACCCGGCTCCCGCGATCGGTGTTCCCCCGCCGAAGAAGAAGGCGGCCGCTCCAGCCCCGGCGGGCTGAGCATCGCCGTCTCCTTCAGAGCGCGACGACGCCAACGATTCCGACGAGCGCGATCGCGATTCCGATGACCTGCACGCCGCTGACGCTGTCGCGGTAGGCGAGTCGACCGATCACCACGGTGACCGCGGGAAACATCGAGGCGGTTACGACCGCCGGTGTCGGGTCAGCCTGGACCCCAAGCAGGTAGAAGATGGTGGAGGCGGCGGCGAACACGCCAGCGGCGATCCCGGCGGCCCGCACCCCAAGCAACGCGAAACCGGTGCCGGTTCGTGAGGCCACCACCACCATCAAGATGAGGGCGGCGATTCGTTGGGTGACGGCCGGCCACGCTCCGCTCGACTCCGACGCCTCCATGATGATGGAGAGTCCGAACCCGTAGCCGAAGCCGGAGATGACGCTCCAGCGGATTCCAGCCGAGATGTTGGCGAGCGGACCACCGCCGAAGGAGACGAGGATCAGGCCGGCGAGCGCGATGACCGCGCCGATGACGGAGACGGCGCTCGCCTCAGCGCCGCGCGCGATCGCGTAGCCGTAGGGGAAGACCGCGCTCATCGTGGCGACGATCGGGCTGACGACGGCGGATGATGAGACGGCGAGGCCCGAGAGGTACCCCCACAGACCGAGACCGAGTCCGAGACCGGAGACGAAGCCGATCGCGAGGTCCGTCCCGATGAGTTCGCTGGAGACGAACGCGAGTGTGATCGCCGAGGCGACGATGCTCACCGCCTGGACGACTACCGAGGCGATGACCGCGCCCCTCCGGTTGACGACATGCCGTCCGAAGAGATCGGACAGCCCGATGCTCAGC
>RFQQ01000100.1 GCA_009924875.1 Actinomycetota bacterium
CTCGACGCGATCGCGTGGCCCTTCGAGTTCCTCCTCGAGAACATCGTCGACAACTTCCTGCTGTCGATCTCGTGGCTCTACGTCGTCATCATCATGTTCGGGGTCGCCTGGCTGGTTCGCAATCTCACCGTCGCAGTCGGAACGGCAATCGGCCTGGTGCTCTGCGGCCTGCTCGGTCAGGAGTTCTGGATCCAGACGGCGCGAACTATCGGCTTCATCCTGGTGGCAGTGATCGTCTGCATCATCCTCGGCATACCGCTCGGAATTCTCTCCGGCCGATTCGAATCGGTTTGGAAGGTCATGAGGCCGACGCTCGACGCGATGCAGGTCATCCATGCCTTCGTGTACCTCCTGCCGTTCGTGTACTTCTGGGGTGTCGGCCGGGTGTCAGCGACCATGGCGACGATGGTGTTCGCTTTGCCGCCGCTGATTCGTCTCACCAACCTCGGCATTCGCGGCGTCCCCGAGGACGTCGTTGAGGCCAGTCGCGCCTACGGGGCAAACGAGTTGCGCGTGTTGCGCGACGTCCAATTGCCCCTCGCCCGTCCCGCGATCATGACCGGGATCAACCAGACGCTCCTGCTGGCGTTCTCGATGCTCGGTATCGCGGCGATCCTCGGCGCCGGCGGACTTGGCGCCCTGCTCTTCCGCGCGCTCGGCCAGCAGGACGTCAACCTCGCCGCCGCCGCCGGTCTCAGCTTCTTCCTGCTCGCTGTCATCCTCGACCGGATCTCCCAGACCGAGGCGGGCAGCAAGAGCCTGTTCACGCGTATGAGCACGGCCTGGAAGGCGCGGAAGGAGCCGGAGCAACTCCTCGACGACCCCGACTTCAATCCCGCGGCCGCTCGCGACGACCACGAGGTCTCCGCCGAGGGCGACGAGGCACCGCTCTCCTCTGGCGAGCGCGGTCGGGCCGTTATCACCTTGGTTGGCGCCGTGATCATGCTCGTCGGTATCCCGATGACGTGGGCCGCTGGTGGCCCCGGACTGAGCGCCTACGGACGTCGCGACGACGCGGAGCTGACCGGGCAATCGTTCAGCGGTCTGGCCGCCGAGGGTGGCTCGTGGTTCGCCTTCATCATCGCGTTCCTCGCCATCTTCGTCGGGGTGGCCTGCCTCGCGGTGTTGAGTGGACGAGGAACGGCCCGATGGTTCTCCGCCGATGGGATCACCTTCGGTTCCATCGCTGCACTGCTCACCTCCTTCGGCTACGTGATCGCCCGCCCGAGTGCCTTTACCCCCGAGTACTCCGTAGGTACCGGGGCCTGGGTGTCCCTCGTCGGCGCGGTGGTCGCGGTGGTGGCCTCGCTGTCGTGGATGGTGGTCGGCTCGTACGGTCCGCATCGCCCCCTCCGTCGCCGAGTCGCCGGAGGGCCGATCGTGCTCGGCGTCATCGCCGCTCTGATGGCCGTCGTGTCCATCGTCTCGATGTGGCACCTCGATGAGCGCGGTGGCGTCGTGATGACCCCGGAGATCCAGGCCGAGATGGACGCGGTCAAGGCGGCGGCGAAGGCGGGCGAGATCGACCCGGGTGTCGCTGCCACCGAGATCCAGGTGATCCGGGCGAAAGCGAAACAGGACGAGCGAATCATCATCGACGGCAGCGATCCGGCCGGGGTCGGCCTCGGCACCTGGACACTCGTGTTCGGCCTCGCCGGAGCAGCGGGGGCTGCGGTCGCCGCCGGTGCCGCCGGCTTCGGCGATCGACGTCGATGGATCGGCGGAACCGTGGCCATGGGCCTCGGCCTCGGCATTGCCGGGTTCTCGCTCGGCTTCGTCGCCACCCTCGTCCGAGTCGCCGATCCGAACTACTACAGCGGTGTCGGCGCGATGTTCGCGATGTTCGTCGGCTCAGTCCTCTTCGCCGCGGGGAGCGGCCTCGTGAAGGGCTTTGAGCGCGCCAAGGTGTATCGAGAGATCTCAGTCGGGGGCGAAGCCCTCGCAGAGTCCCCATCGGAGTCCGCTGAAGCGGCCGACGATGCGGAGAAAGCAACAGTGAGCTCCTGAGGCAGCGTGACGCCGCGGAGTGAACGGAGCAACCACACCCTAAGGAGGGGTAACCACATGAAGAGACAGAGGAAAGCACTGGTCGCGTCATTCGCGGCCGTCAGCCTCATCCTCGCGGCTTGCGGAGGCGACGACGACACCGCCGACGCTCCCGCTCCGGCCGAGGAGCCCGCTGCTGCTGAGGAGCCTGCTGAGGAGCCGGCTGCTGAGGAGCCCGCTGAGGAGCCTGCTGCCGAGGAGCCCGCTGAGGAGCCCGCGGAGGAGCCGGCTGAGATGGCGCTGCCCGGTGAAGGCGTGAGCATCACCATGGCGAAGGCCGACTGGTCCACCGAGGACCCGAACGCTTACACGATCAAGATGATCCTTGAGGAGATGGGCTACACCGTCTCGGATCCGAAGGACACTGAGCTCGGACCGGCCAACGCGTTCCTCGCGATGGCTCAGGGCGACGCCGATTTCTGGATCAACTCCTGGATGCCCGGTCACCAGTCCTGGCTCGATAACGAGCTCCCCGACGGTTCGAAGGTCGGTGACCACGTGACCGTGGTCGGCGAGATGATGATGGCCGGTGGACTTCAGGGCTACCTGATCTCCAAGGCCTTCGCCGAGGAGTTCGGGATCACGTCGCTGGACGACCTGAACAACAACCCGGACGCCATCGCGGCCTACGACGCTCAGGACCCGGTGCCCGGTAACGGCATCGCCGACATCTACGGATGCTCG